>DASUME010000777.1:0-14511 GCA_036277895.1 Polyangiales bacterium | reverse complement strand
GGTGCGCTGCGAGCGCGCGGAGAACGGCTTCCTGCGGCCGGTCGAGGCGCACGCGAGCCTGCGCGGCACGCTGGCGTACATGGCGCCCGAGCAGCTCGACCGCTCGCTCTCGCAGGTCGACGAGCGGGCCGATGTCTACGGCATCGGCGCCATCCTGTACGAGCTGCTGACGGGACGGCCGCCGTTCGAGGTACGCGGCGACGAGCAAGACACCGCGCGCCTGCGCGAGCATCGCGTGAGCGCACCGAGCGTCGATCGAAGCGGCCAGCGCATCCCACCTGGGCTGGCGCGCGTGGCGCTGCGCGCGCTCTCGAAGGACGCCGCCGATCGCTACGCGAGCGTCGATGCGCTGCGCCACGATCTCGAGCAGCTCGTGCGCGGCGGCGGCTGGCTGACCGAGCGCCAGTACGCGCCCGGCGAGCTGATCGTGCGCGAAGGAGAGCCCAGCGAGGACGCGTTCATCATCGTCAGTGGCGAGTGCGACGTGTACCGTGGCAACTCGCACATGCGGCGCATGAGTGCCGGCGACGTGTTCGGCGAAGTGGGCTTGTTCACGCGCGGCACGCGCACCGCGAGCGTGCGCGCGGTGGGTCCGGTGACGGTGCTCGTGGTCACGCGCGAGACCTTCGAGTGGGAGCTGTCCGGGCTCGGCTGGCTGGGCACGTTCATGCGCGCGATGGCCGACCGTTTCCGCGAAGCCGACGACGAACGCGTGGCCCTGCGCCGCAACCGCAGCGGCGGCTGAGCCGTGCCTCGTCATCATCAGCCCGTCGCGTGCAGACTCGATCAGCGCGAGCACTTCCTGATCTGGTTCAGTGACGACGAGGGCAAGGACGGCGTCGTGCTGACACCCGAGCGGCAGCTGCTGTGCACGGCGAGCGAAGCAGCCCTGCGCGAGCGAGCACGAAGCCTGGGCATCACCTTCGTGGGAGAGTTGTCGTCGTACGACCTCGACGCGGTCGAGGCGTGGACGCGCACGCGCGACCCCGACGCGATCGACTGCAAGCTGTTGCTCGACGCGTGGAACTGGCTCGGCGACGTGACGAGCAGCCTGCGCTCGCGCGCAGACCTCTTCGTCGCCGCCGACGCGAAGCTCAACAAGGTCTACGACAAGCTCTTCCACGGCAACAACCTGCCCGCCGTGACCGCCCCGCGCGAGCACTACGAGCCGACCTGGTCAGCGAGCGAAGCCAGCGACCTGGCCGCGCTGCTGCGCCTGGGTCTGCAGCTGTTCCGTGCTGCGCGCTGAGCGTGCGATTCCGAACAGAGGGGAGTGTGGCACCACAAGCTTGGCCAACGCTGCCATTGACGTCCGGTTGTGCACAACTTAGTTTCGCTCGGGCATGCTCCCCGCTGGAACGAGCGCCCTGCTCGCGCTGGACAACCAGGTCTGTTTCGCCCTGCACGTGGCCACGCGCGCGGTGCAGCGTGCCTATCAGCCGCTGCTGGGCGACCTCTCGCTGACGTATCCGCAGTACCTGGTGATGCTGGTGCTGTGGGAGTGGGAGCAAGCGCACGAGCCGCGCCCCACACTGCGCGCGCTCGGCGAGCGACTCGACCTCGACTCCGGCACGCTGACGCCGCTGCTGCGCCGGCTGGAGCAGAAGCGCCTGATCACGCGCTCGCGCTCGCGTGAAGACGGTCGCGCGCTGCTGATCCGCGTCACGCGGCGCGGCAGCTCCCTGAAGGAGCGCGCTGCGAGCGTGCCGATGCAGATGATCGCGAGCTCACCGTTCTCCCTCGAGGAGCTGGTGTCGCTACGAGAACAGTTGAAGCGTTTGCGCACCGGCCTGGTCGCGCAGGAGAGTACCCATGAAACCGTCTAGCTTGCTTACCCTCGCCACCCTCGCGACCGCCACGCTCGCCTCCAGCGCGCACGCGCACATCAACGCCACGCTCGGCGACGCCACCGGCCGCAACGGCGACATGAAGGATGTGCCGTGTGATGGAACGAAGGGCGAGCCGCTCACGTACGAGCCTGGGACGACTGTCGAGATCAACGTAGACGAGACGCTCGGGCACCCGGGTTACTTTCGCATCGCCTTCGACAAAGATGGCGAGGACTTCGTCGAACCGCGGTCGATCCTGCCCGTGGACGCTAACCGCAAGTGCCCGTACGACGGTGTCGACAAGTGCGAGAGATCCGACTTCTGTAACAACGAGACGGTGCTCTGGGACAACCTCGCGCCCCACATCGCATCGATCCTCGAACGGCATTCCTATACCTGGAAGATCAAGCTGCCGGACATCGAGTGCGAGAACTGCGTGCTGCAGGTGATCCAGGTCATGGAAGACACGATCCACGGTGGGTACTGCCCGTCGGACATCAAGGAGTGCACAGCCGACCCCGCGTTCGTCGAGGACAACTACCACCGTTGCTTCGACATCACGCTCAAGAAGGGAGCCAAGAACGGCCCCGGCGCGTCGAAGGATCCGATCAGCTTGCCGGCCGACAAGAAGTACGTGGACTGCAGCAAGCAAGCGCCCGGCGAGCCCACGGCGACCGCCGACGCAGGCAAAGATCCGGAGCCGACCAAGAACGACGCCGGTGAATCGAGCGAGCCTACGGACGACGACGCGGGCGAGGCGGACTCGGACGACAGCGGTGGAGCGACCGGCAACGCCAAGCCGGACGCGGGCGTGAAGAAGGACGCGGGCGTCAAGAAGGACGCCGGCAAGGCGACCAGCGACGACGACGACAAGGATGAGCCGGCGGCAGCGTCCAAGGACGACGGCTGCGCTCTCGCGTCGTCGACCGATGCGGGTGCGCTCTGGAGCGTCTTCGGTCTCGGCCTCCTGCTCGCACGCCGCCGCCGCACTCGCGCCTGAGCGCGCCGCGAGTTTTCGATGATGGTGCAATAGCGCTACGTGCGCTTCATGGGCGGGGCTGACGATCGTTGGCCATGTGGCGGTGGTTGGTGTTGGTTGGGTTCTTCGTGGTTCCTCGGTTCGCTCGGGCGGAAGCGGGTTGGGAGGAAGTGCGGAGTGAGGTGGGGATCGTTAGCTGGAAGCTCGAGGGGGAGCAGCGCACGGTCTACCGGGCGCGGGCGACGCTCGAGGCCAGCGTGTGGGAGGCGCTGGCGGTGCTCGATGATGTCGATCGGGCTTGCGAGTGGACCTCGCATTGCGCGGAGATGCGGCGCTTGAAGACGCTGTCTGCGCGCGAAGTGCTGGTCTACGCCCGTATGGATGCGCCGTGGCCAGTGCGCGATCGCGACGTCGCGGTGAACGTGCTGGTGGAGTATGGCGGCATCGGGGAGCTCACGGTTCGTATTCGGGCGACGCCGGAGTTGCCGCCCACGCGTGGGGCGGTGCGCATGCCCGTGTTCGTCGCGCACTATCGTTTTTCGGCGCGCGGCGAGCGGCGTACGGATGTGGAGTACCAGCTGGAGTTCGATCCTGGCGGCGCGTTGCCGGACTGGCTGAAGACGCTGGTGGTGAAGAACCTCGCGCACGACACGCTCGACGACCTGCGCGATCGTGTGCGCTGGGCACGGCAGCGCAAGCTCTACGAAGAGCGCGCGGCGATGCTCGCCGAGCATGCGCTGCAGAGCGGCTACGTCGCCTCAACCCGGTAGGTCGAGCTGGCTGTGCAGGGTCTCGATCCAGCCCTGGCTCTGCAGCCGCAGTGGCAAGTCGAACGTGGCCAGGTACTCGCGCGCGAGCTCGTCCAGCTGCGCGGGGGCGTTGGCGAGCTGCTCTACCACCAGCCAGCGATTCCAGTCGCGCGCCGGCGTCCAGTCCGGTGCGGCGATCTCGGAGTTGGGCAGCCGGTAGTGGAACGTCGGCCGCGGCTTCACGAGCGCGGCCTCTTCGATGCGCTCCAGGATGCGTGGACCGAACACGTGCATCAACAGCGGCGCCATATCGAGCGGCCGATTGCGCGTGGGGCTGTAGGTGAGGTAGTCGTCGACGAAGCCCGCGATCGCGTAGTCGGGCTGCAGGATCAGGCGCCGGTACTCCTCGGGAAACGGCCGGATGAACGGCGAGATGCGCCGCGCGAGCGCCACCCGCGACGCGCTCGTCAGCCAGTCCTCGAGCAGCACGAACGCGCGCATGAACGCGAGCAGCGTGGGCGTGTCCGTGTCCGGCGTCTCCGGGTTCAAGTGCAGGCCGAACGCATACAGCGGCGAGTCGTGCGTGTCTTCGGCGCCCGCGCTGCGCAGCGCGCTCCACAACACGTCGAGCTCCGCCAGCCGGTCCCACGGGATCGGCGGCGTCACGATCTCGATCGGCACGATCTCGGCGGCCACGCGCAGCACCGAGTCCTCGACCGCGTCGGCAGACTCCGCGTCCATCAGCCCGAGGCGCTCGAACGGCTTCAGGTAGCTTCGATCCCGCAGCATCGAGTGGTCGAACTCGACCTTGAAGCGCCCCAGCTCGTTTCGCACGCTCGCTTCGGTCCGGCTGCGCACCTCGATCGTCCCCCCCACGGTGCTCTGCACGACCTCGAGGGCACGCTCCAGCGACAGCCCACCCAGCTCGACCTCGAGCCCCACGGTGCGCATGACACCCTTAGCGTTACGGGGACGCGGCGGCGCGCGATAGGGCATGCGTTCACTGTGCGCCCGGCCCGTTGCACCGCGCGTTCCATCTGCGGCGCGTGCGGTGAAGATTCGGTTACGTTCGTAGCCAGCGTGCGCAACGAGTGCGTTTCATCAGCTCGCGAACGGAAAGCCGCCGGGCAGCACGCGCCCCTGCTCGACCGTCATGCGCACGAGCCGTTTCGCATGCGGATAGCGTGCGACCTCGTCGGCATCCCACACCAGCTCCGCACGTCCGCTCAGCGCGAGCCAATCGCCGCGCTCGAACGAAGGAAACGACAGTCCCACGTGCGGGTAACGCTGCAGGTTGCCCAGGGTGTTGAACGCGTTGTTGCCCGCGTAGTCGGGGATCGTCAGCACGGTCGTGCCGTCTCGCTCGGAGACCTCCACGAAGCCGGGCTCGCCGCCGCGGTGCGACACATCGACGCCCTCGTTCGCTTCACCACTCGGGTCCGCACTCGCGGCGCTCGCGATGAACGCGGTGTCGCTCGCGCGGATCCATGCCACCAGCTCCTCGGGCAGCCGAGCGCCCACGCCCCTCACCGTGCCGAGCTCGCGAGGCACCGCACGCGGCACGCGCACCGTGATGTACTGCGGGCAGTTGCCGAAGCTCTGATCGACCGCGAGCGTGAGCCCGTGCGCATCCGCGCTGGTGACGCGACCGTTCACACGATTGCGCCGACGCGTCGGCAGCTCGATGCCCAGGATGCCGAGCGCACGACCGGCCGAGATCCCCAGCTCCGCGCCGACCGCCGCTCGCACGCGCAGGGTATGCTCGTCGGGCGTGTACACGAAGCCAGGCCGTCCGCTGAGCACCGAGGCCCACACCGCTCCCTCGTCATCGACGCTGCCCACCAACACGAACGGCAGCTGCTCGAAGAACTGACGGTGCTGCTCGGGCAGGAAAGCGCGGATCATCCTGCGCCCCATCTGCTCCGCACGCTCGCGAACGCCCGCGCGCGTCTGCACGCTCTGTTCACCCTGGTGGAACGGCGAGTCCATGGTTCACCCCACGCGCGGCATCGGCACGAAGCCGGGCAGCGCTTCGAAGCGTCGATGCCATGCGCGCAACGACGGATACGGCTCGAGGGACACTCCGCCCTCCGGCGCCAGCGCCGAGTACGTATAGATCGCAACGTCTGCGATCGTGGCGTGCTCTCCGACGAGCCAAGCGCGCTGCGCCAGAGCGCTCTCCAGCACCGGCATCAGCTGCGCGCTCTGGCGCTCAGCGATGCCCTTGTCGATCGGCGCCTTGAGCAGCGCGAGCAAGCGCAGGTTGCCCGGCCCGTAGCGCAGCTCGCCCGTGGCCACGGACAGCCAGCGCTGCACCTCCGCCGCCGGCACGGCCTCGCGCGGGTACCAACGCCGGCTCTCGTCGTAGCGCGTCGCCAGGTAGACCATGATCGCGTTGCTGTCCGCGAGCACCACGTTGCCGTCCTCGATCACCGGGACCTGCCCGAGCGGGTTCTTGCGCAGGAAGTCGGGCGCCTTCTGCTCGCCCTTGAGCACGTCGACGTCGATCTGCGTGGAGGGCAGCCCCAGCAGCGAGAGCAACACCTCCACGCGGTGGGAGTGGCCGGAGAGCTTGTGGCGGTAGAGCTTGATCGGTTCCATGGCCGACAGCATGGGCCCGCGCGAAACGGGAGGGAATACGCCGGGCCGGCAAGACATCATTGCAGTCCGTGAAATAATGCCCCGATGGACCGACTGCAGACGATGCAGGTGTTCGTGCAGGTCGCCGAGCGCGCGAGCTTCGCAGAGGCGGCGCGTGCGCTGTCGTTGTCGGCGGCGCGCGTGACGCGGGCGGTGGCGGCGCTGGAGGAGCGCTGCGGTGCGCGCCTCCTGCACCGCACCACACGCGTGGTGCGCCTGACGGATGCCGGCAGCCGCTACCTCTCGCAGTGCAAGCAGATCCTGGGTGCGGTCGACGAGGCCGAGGCGCAGGTCGCGTCTTCGCAGCGCGAGCTGAGCGGGCAGCTCTCGCTGACCGCACCCGTGTTGTTCGGGCGCTACCACGTCGCGCCGGTGCTGTTCGCGTTCTTGAGGGAGCACCCCAAGCTCAACGCGCGCATCACCTTCGCGGACTCCGTGATCGACCTGCTCGAGCAGCAGGTCGACGTGGCCGTGCGCATCGGCAACCTGCCCGATTCTGGCCTGAGCGCGATCCGAGTCGGTCAGGTGCGGCGCGTGACCGTGGGCGCGCCCTCGTACTTGCGCGCGCACGGCACGCCGACGCACCCGGATGCGCTGCGCGAGCATACCCTGATCGCGTTCGCCGGCATGGCGGAGCCGCAGCGCTGGACGTACAAGATCGACGGCAAGCTCGATGCGGTCTCGCCCACGCCGCGCGTGATCGTGAACAGCGGCGAGGTGGCGATCGAGGCCGTGCGCGCGGGGCATGGCTTGACGAAGGTGCTCTCGTACCAGGTGGTGGATGACGTGCGTGCCAAGCGACTGAAGATCTTGCTCGCGGCCTTCGAGACGCCGCCGGTTCCGGTCCACGTGGTTCACGTCGATGGGCGCGCGGCGAGCCGGCGTGTGCGCGCGTTCGTGGAATTCGCGGTCGAGCGCTTGCGGGCCTCCCTGGCGCACGCGGAGTTGCCTTGAGCCCGCAAACGCACGAATCGCCTGGCCTGAAAACACACGCGGCCCATTATGCCAGCCATGCGTGAGCTCGCCCCGCCGTCGGTGCTCTCGAGCTGGACACGCGTCATCGTCGACGCGCTGGAGACGCTCGGGATCGATCCGGCCCCGACCCTGTTGGAAGGGGGATTTGCGGCCGATTCGTTCGCCGACCCGAACGCGCGCCTGAACGCGCTGGCCACCGCGCGCATGTGGCGCAGTGCGTCATCGCGGGCGGGGGACCCGGCCTTCGGGATCTACGCCTCGCGCTTCGTCCGTCCGGCCACCTTTCACGCGCTCGGTTACGCGGTGTTCGCGAGCACCTCCCTGCGTGACGCGCTGGAGCGCTTGCTCCGCTACAGCCACCTGGTCAGCGACGCGGCCGAGCTCGCGCTGGAGACGTCGCCGAGCGAGGTGCGGTTGTCGTTCGTCGCGCGCCCCGATGCCTTGCCCACGCCGGGTGTCCCGAGCGATGAGGCGGTCGATGCGGTGACCTCGCTGATCGTGCGCACCTGTCGCGTGCTCACCGATCCTTCGTTTGCGCTGCGCAGCTTGGAGCTGCGTCGCGCGGAGCCGGTGGGCTCGGCCGGACACGAGCGCTTTTTCCGCTGCCCCCTGCGCTTCTCGGCGCGCGAGGACGCGCTCATCTTCGATGCGCACGAGCTCGATCGTCGCCTGCCCACCGCGAACCCGGAGCTGGCGCGTCACAACGACGACCTCGTGCAGCGTTACCTCGCTGGCATGCGCGAAGGCACGGTAGTCGATCGCTTGCGCCGCATTCTCTCCCAGCACCTCTCGGGCGATGCGTCGCCGAGCAAGCTGGCGGGCCTGCTCGGCATGAGCGCACGCAGCCTGCAGAGGCGCTTGCAGGAGCAGGGCACGTCGTACGCACAGGTGTTGCGTGACACGCGTCGCGATCTCGCGATGAGCTACCTCGTGCAGGCCGAGTGCTCGATCACCGAGATCGCGTTCCTGCTAGGGTTCGAAGACGCGAGCGCCTTTGCGCGTGCATTCCGCACCTGGACTGGCGTCACTCCGTCGGCGTTCCGCAGCGCACAAAGCAGTTAGCCGTAGCCGTCGCTGGCGTATCTCGCATGAACTTTGGCGCGCCTCGCCGAGCACCTTCAACGATGCTGCCCTAAGTATCCGGCAGCGGTGGGAGAAATAGCGATGTCAGGCACGACGATCCTCGGGACTGGGCGCTATCTACCGGGCGAGCCCGTAACCAATGACGCGCTGGCGCGCATCATGGAGACGAGCGCTGAGTGGATCACGCAGCGTTCGGGCATCACGCAGCGCCACTACGCACCCGAAGGTGTGGGCGCGAGCGATCTCGCGCTGCCCGCTGCACGCTTGGCGATCGAGGCGGCCGGGCTCCATCCCGAGCAGATCGACTACATCATCTTCAACACCATGACGCCGGACTACGTGTTCCCCGGCTCCGGTGCGCTGCTGGGCGCGAAGCTCGGCATCCCGGGGGTGCCCGCGCTCGATCTACGTCAGCAGTGTGCGGCGATCCCGTTCAGCTTCCAGCTCGCGGACTCGTTGTTGACCAGCGGCGCAGCGCGTCACGTGCTGGTGATCGGCGCCGAGGCGCACGCCGGCTTCATGCCGTGGTCCGACTGGGAGCTGTTGGAGGCCGGGGCGGAGGGCCGTGCGGACGAGGCGAAGTTCACGCGTGCGACCGAGCACCGCGGCATGGCGGTGTTGTTCGGCGACGGCGCGGGCGCGCTGGTGCTGGGTCGGCGTGAAGGCGCGTCGATGCTCGGCACGCAGGTGCACTCCGATGGCCGCGGTCACGCCGCGCTGCGCGTGGAGGCGGGCGGCTTTCGCCGCCGGCCGTTCATCGACCAGGGCATGATCGACCGCGACGAGCACATCCCGCGCATGAACGGCCGCGAGCTGTTCAAGAGCGCCGTGCAGCGGCTGCCCAAGGTGGTGCGCGAGCTTTGCAACACGTGCAACGTACCGCTGGCGTCGGTCGACTGGTTCATCGCGCACCAAGCCAACGACCGCATCAACGGTGCGGTGGTGGACTCCCTGGGTGTGCCGCCCGAGAAGGTACCGTCGAATATCGCGCGCTACGGCAACACGTCCAGCGCGACGATCCCGATCCTGCTCGACGAGATGTTCCGCGACGGCCAGCTCCGGCGCGGTCAGCTGCTTTGCTTCATGGCGCTAGGAGCCGGCCTCAACTGGGGTGCTGCGCTGATGCGTTTGTAAGCGGGACGCCCCGCAGGAGGAATGGACCGTGTCGAAACAAGTGAACGAGAAAGTACGCGCCATCATCGCCGAGCAGCTCGGTGTCAACGCTGACGGCTTCAAGGACGACGCGTCCTTCATCGACGATCTCGGGGCGGACTCGCTCGCCGTGGTCGAGCTGGTGCTGGCGCTCGAGGAGAATTTCTCGATCAGCATCCCCGACACCGAGACCCAGAACATTCGTACGGTCGCGGACGCGGTGTCGTACATCGAGCAGCACGCCGCCGCTTGAGCAACGGCGCTCGCCGCGCCATACACCGAGGAAGCCGATGAGAAGAGTCGTCGTTACGGGCGTGGGTGCGGTGAGTCCGTGTGGCTTGGAGGCCGAGGCGAGCTTTCGCGCGGTGGTCGAGGGCAAGAGCGGGATCGCGCCTATCGAGCTGTTCGACGCCTCCGACTACGCGTGCCGGATCGCAGGCGAGTGCAAGGGCTTCGACCCCACGCGCCACATCCCCAAAAAAGACGTGCGCACGATGGATCGCTTCACGCACCTGGCAATGGGTGCGGCCGACGAGACGCTGCGTGCAACCGGCTTCGGCGACTTCACCGATCTGATGAAGGAGCGCACGGGTGCCATCCTGGGCGTCGGCATCGGTGGTCTCGGTACCATCGAGAGCACGGCCAAGACGCTCGCGGAGAAGGGGCCGAGCAAGATCTCGCCGTACTTCATCCCGGCCACGATCTCGAACCTCGCGCCGGGGCAGATCTCGATCAAGCACGGGCTGCGCGGCACCAACTACGTGATCACCAGCGCCTGTGCGTCGGGCGCGCATGCGATCGGCGAGGCGTTCCGGTCGATCGCACGCGGCGATCTCGATGCGTGCCTCGCAGGCGGCACCGAGGCCGCGGTCACGCCGCTCGGCGTGGGTGGCTTCGCGGCGATGCGTGCGTTGACCAAGCGCAACGACGACCCGACCACGGCCAGCCGTCCCTGGGACGCCGACCGCGACGGCTTCATCATCGCCGAGGGCGCCGGCCTGGTCTTCCTGGAGGAGCTGGAGCAGGCCAAGCAGCGCGGCGCGACCATCCTGGCCGAGGTCGTCGGCTACGGCGCGAGCGCGGACGCGTACCACCTCACGCAGCCGGCGCCGGAAGGTGAAGGCGCGCAGCGCGCGATGAGGGCTGCGCTCGCAGACGCCAAGCTCTCGCCGGAGCGCATCGACTACGTGAATGCGCACGGTACGTCGACGCCCGTGGGCGACGTGCTCGAGCTCGCGGCCGCGCGCGGCGTGTTCGGCGCGCATGCTGACAGTAGCTCGCGCGGCGGGACCGCCCGCTCGACGAGTGGGCTCTGGATCTCCAGCACCAAGAGCGTGACCGGGCACTTGCTCGGCGCGGCCGGTGGGCTCGAGGCGGTGTTCAGCGTGCTCGCCCTGCGCGACGCGGTGGTGCCGCCCACGATCAACCTGCAGAACCCGGCGCCCGAGGCCAAGGGGCTCGACCTGGTGCCGCACGAGGCGCGCAATCGTCCGCTGCAGTACGTGCTGTCGAACTCGTTCGGCTTCGGCGGCACGAACGCGTCGCTGATCTTCGCGAAGGCCTGACTAACCGAGCGCCTGCTTCCAGGCCTTCTCGTCGAAGCCGACCAGGTAGATGTCGTCGGAGACCAGGAAGGGCCGCTTGATCAGCTTGCCGTCGGCGTGCAGCGACGCGATGGCCTGGTCTTCGGTCATCGTGGCCAGCTTCTCTTTGTAGTTGCCATTGCGGTACGACTGCCCCGAGACGTTGAACAGGCCTCGCAGCGGCACGCCCTCGGCGACGGCGCCCTTCAGGTGCGCCGCGGAGGGCGGGTCCTCGACGATGTTCACGCGCGCGTGCGCGATCCCGCGCTCGTCGAGCCACTTCAGCGCCTTCCGGCAGGTGCTGCACTGGGGGTAGTGATAAACCGTGGTCGCCATCGCCGGACCCAATACTCCGAGCCAGGCGCGCCGGCCATCACGACCTGACGTGTCGCAGGCGTGGGCCAAGCCGTGCCAACGCAACGGCCACGGCTGTGGCCATTCGGTGCACACGAGCTGAGGCACTTTCGGGCGTTTCTGCTGCCAGGCGTGCAGGTTTCAAGGCCGGAGAGGCCGTGGCGCGCTGCGGCATGCCTGGCCCGCTTCTTGTTTATGGAGCAGCAGACCCGATGGACCGGGTCCCACCGAGGAGAGCTCCCATGATCAGCAGCGCAAAGGTGATTCGCACGCTCGAGAGGCAGGTCCACGAGCTCGAGAGCGCGGGGTCCGAGGTCTGCCCGCTCTGCCTGAGCCGCTACGCGGCGGTGGTCGAGTGCATCTGCGCCGCGTGCGAAGCTCCGTCGTGTCCGGAGTGCGCGGCGCCGATCGCGGGCACGCCGAAGGTCCTCTGCTCCGCCTGCCACGTGCCGACGACGCACTGACGTCGCGCAGGGGTGCGCGTCAGTGCGTCTGAATCGAGGGGCCGGCGCTCGCGTCGCAGCCGCCTCAGGAGGACCGGACACGTGCATTCCATGTTCCAGCATCTACTCCAGTGGACCGCCGCCGTCTGTGCATTCGCTGCCACCGGCTGCATGCACCCGCATCACCACGCCAAGTCCGCCGTCGAGGGCCAGGGCCTGAGCGTGGTGGGCATCGGTGAGGTCAAGAGCAAGCCGGACGTCGCGCGCGCCACGTTGGGCATCGAGGTGCGCGGCGAGTCGGCCGAGGCCGCGACCGCGCAGGCGAACCAGCAGATGACCGCGGTCGTGAACGCGCTCAAGGCTGCCGGCGTCGCCGACAAGGATCTGCGCACGAACGAGTTCAGCGTCGCGTACGAGCGCGACTACACGCCGCCGCCGCCGGTGGTGATCCAGCTGCCGGCCGCGGGCAAGAAGGGCGAGCCCACCGTGGCGCCGGCCGCTCCTGCGGAGCCCAAGGGCAGCTACCGTGTCAGCAACACGGTCGAGGTGACGGTGCGCGACGTGGCCAAGACCAGCGCCGTGCTCAGCGCCGCGACCAACGCCGGCGCGAACAACGTGTGGGGCGTGAGCTTCGACATCGACAACAAGGACCCGCTGCACGCGAAGGCGCGCGAGGAAGCGATCGCGAAGGCGAAGGCCAACGCGCAGCAGCTCGCCTCGCTGAGCGGCGTCGCGCTCGGCCGCATCGTCACGATCGACGATCAGGCCGACGACGGGCAGGTCGCGCCGCGCATGTACGCCATGAAGGCGGCCTCCGACAGCGCCAACACGGTGCCGGTCGAGAGCGGCGAGCTGACGGTCCGCCACCAGGTCCGCCTGGTGTACGACCTGGGCGAAGCTCACTGAGCGTTAGCGCAGTGTCGAGGCTTGAAAACCTCGGCATTTCGCGCACCATCGAGGCATGGACCGCAGCGAGGTGCGCCATCGCCTGGCCGTCTTGGCAGACGCTGCCAAGTACGACGCGTCGTGCGCGTCGAGCGGCGGCAAGCGGCAGGCGCTGGCAGGGGGCCTCGGCAACAGCGAGGGCATGGGCATCTGCCACAGCTACACGCCCGACGGCCGCTGCGTGTCGTTGCTGAAGATCCTGCTCACCAACGTCTGCATCTTCGACTGCCAGTACTGCGTCAACCGCATCTCCAGTGACGTGGAGCGCGCGCGCTTCACGCCGAGCGAGGTGGTGCAGCTGACGCTCGACTTCTATCGTCGCAACTACATCGAGGGTCTGTTCCTCAGCTCGGGCGTGATCAAGAGCTCGGACTACACGATGGAGCAGCTGGTGGAGGTCGCACGTTCGCTGCGCGAGGATCACCTGTTCGGCGGCTACATCCACTTGAAGCTGGTGGCGGGCGCGTCCCCGGCGTTGAGTGCGCTCGCCGCGCGTTATGCGGATCGCGTGAGCGCGAACATCGAGCTGCCGACCGAAGCGGATCTGAAGAAGCTCGCGCCCGAGAAGTCGCACGTCGAGGTCGAGGTCGCGATGGCGACGATCGCGGCCGGCATCCAGGAGAACGATCCCGGGCGTGCGATCGCGAGGACGACGACTGAAGATGGCTCGCTGATCGCGCGGCCGGAGCGCTCGTTCGCGCCGGCTGGACAGAGCACGCAGATCATCGTGGGCGCCACGCCGAGCAGCGATCGCGAGATCTTGAGGATCTCGTCGCACCTGTACGGCGCGCATCGCCTCAAGCGCGTGTACTACTCGGCGTTCAGCCCGATCCCGCACGAGGATCCGCGCTTGCCGCCGGCCGCGCCGCCGCTGGTGCGCGAGCATCGGCTGTATCAGTCGGACTGGTTGGTGCGCTTCTACGGCTTTCAGGCCGAGGAGCTGACTTCGGACGCACAGCCTGACCTCGACCTGGAGATGGATCCCAAGCTGGCGTGGGCGCTCCTGCATCGCGAGCTGTTTCCGGTGGACGTGAACCGCGCGCCGCGCGAGCAGCTGCTGCGTGTGCCGGGGCTCGGCGTGCGCAACGTGGAGCGCATCGTGCGCGTGCGCCGGCAGCGCGCGCTGAAGCTGGACGATCTGCGCGCGATGCGCGTGCCCGTGAAGCGCACGGCGCCGTTCGTGATCACGGCCGACCCGCCTTCTCCGTTCACGCGTACGCTGGACTCGCTGGCGTTGGCGCGCACGGTACGCGCGGAGCAGCTCGACCTGTTCGCGACGCGTGTGACAACGTGACACGCGTGGCGAGCGCGCACGACTTCGCGGGCTTCCGCGTGGCTGCGCGCAGCTTGATCGAAGAGCACGTGCGCCCGGAGGAAGTGGCGTGGGTGGATCCGGCGGCGCAGCAGACGTCAGTGTTTGGGGAAGCCACGAACATCCAGGCGGCGCCCGCGACGTTCAAGGTGCCGCGGCGCTTCGTCGAGCTGGCCGAGCTGGCGGCGATGTACCGCAGCGAAGATCGCTTCGCGTTGTTGTATCGCGTGCTGTTTCGCATCGCGCACGGTGCAGCCAGGCTGCTCGAAGACGAGCTCGACCCCGACGTGCACGAGCTGATGCGGCGCGTGAAGAGCGTGAAGCACGACGAGCACCGCATGCACGCGTTCGTGCGCTTCCGGCAGGTCGAGGGTGTCTTCGTCGCCTGGTATCGTCCCGAGCACCCGATCGTGCGGCTGACGGCGCCGTTCTTTCAGCGCCGCTTCGCCGCGCAGCAGTGGTCGATC
>DASUME010000776.1:0-3602 GCA_036277895.1 Polyangiales bacterium | reverse complement strand
CGAGGATGTCGATCTCCCCGGGCACGTCTTGCACGCGCCGGTACACCGGGGCGCCCAGGATCTGCGTCGCATCCGGGTAGTAGACCGGCACCGGGATCACCTCGACGCCGGCCTGGTGCAGGTACTCGGGCACGTAGTACGCGGGCTGCCCCGCCTGCTGCTCGGTCTTGATGCCGAGCACCGCCACGCGGCGTGCGGCCTTGGCGGCCGCCAGGATGCTCGCGCTGTCCGTGATCACGCGTGCCATCAGTCCTCCTGATCGTCTTCTTCGTCCATGCGTACGGCCTGGCCGCGCAGGATCTGAATGATCGCGTCCGCCTCCATCGCCACCTCGATCTCGGGCCTGGTGTCGACGAAGCGCTGCAGGTAACCGAGCGCCGCCGCCTTGTCGTCCTGCGCGTAGTGGCAGAGGCCCATCAGGTAGAGCGCGTCCGGATCGTCCTTCTTGCGCGCGAGCACCTGCTTGCCCACACGCAGCGCCTCGCGGTAACGCCCGAGCGAGTGCAGCGCCCAGCCCGCGCCGATCAGCGCACCCGGGTACTCGGGCTCCAGCTGCAGCGCGGACACGAACGCCTTGAGCGCGCGCGCCGACTCACCCACCTCGAGCAACGCCGAGCCCATGAAGAACAGCGCGTAGTGGTTCTCGTCGTCCTCGGCGATCACACGCGTGAGCTCGTCGATCGCGGCTTGGTACTCGCCCTCGCTCATCAACTCGGCCCCCTCTTCGGCGGCAGCCCACAGCTTGCGATCGCGGTCGTCGTCTTCCATCGGCGCCCAGCATAGCCCCCCGAGCGGGACTGTCAGGGCAGCGAAAAACTGAGCTTGCCCACGTACGAGCCCGGGCTCTCGAAGCGCAGAGCGCGGATGCCCTCGGCGACGCAGTCGAGCTCGCTCGGCGTGGCCAGCTCGGATGCCGAGACGCCGGCCGCCTGGACCTGCCCCGTTGGATCGATGTAGGCGGTCACGACCACCGGTCCACCGCCGCACTTTGCGTGCAGCTCCGGGCGCCCCTCGGCGAGCGGCTCGCGCGCCGGATCGGGCAGCAGCTCGACCGGCGGGCGTACCTCCGCGTCGGGCGGCAGCTCCAGCGGCCAGCGGAACTCGGCCTCGCCGCCGTGGGGGGCCGGAAAGTGCGTCGCCGTGGCGACCTCGAGCATGCAGCGCTCGGCCTCACGATCGCCGAGCGTGCTCTCCGCCGGTTGCACGTGATCGACCGAGCCGTCGACCGCGACGTTGAAGCGCATGGTGAGCGTGCCCGCGAGCACGTCGAGCTGCGCGCGGCGCTGGGTGGCGCAGCGCAGGAATTTCGGCAGCCTGGGCTCGAGCGCGTTCTGGATCTCCAGCTGCGAGAGCGTTCCGAGCAGGCCGCTCACCGCCAGCGACTCTTCGCGCGGCGCGCGGCTCTCGGGCGCGTCGGGCTCGACCGCGGCGCGCGGGGGCAGGTTCGGCTTCGCGCACGCCGCCAGCAGCAGGACATGGCAGATCAGGGTGGTTCGCACGGCGCTCAGCTTTCGCCGGCTCCCGCCGCGGACGCAAGTTTCAGAGCCCGAGCTCTCGCTTGTAGCGCGTGTACGAGCGCGCTCCGGCCTCGAGCCGCATCAGCGCGCCCTCGGCGATGTGCACCGTCAGCTCCGGCTGCGCGCTGATCACCGGAATCAAGGCGTGATCACGCCAGCCGTTCCAGTGCGTGACGTCGATCGTGGAGTGCAGCTTGAAGTAGTGCAGCGCCTCGCCGGCGACGCCCACGCGCTCCAGCGCCTCGACCACCCGCACCGCGCGCGTCGGCGCGGTCAGCTCCACGGCCCCGAGCGCACCGAGCGAGTGCCACGCGTAGCGGCGGTTGTACGCCAGGCCAGCGAGCACGTTGCCCACCGCGAGCGCTTCCCACACGATCGAGCTCGGCTCACTCGCGCGGACCTCCAGATCATCGGCGAGCCGGGCCAACATCGGGCCGTGCATGCCGTTCTCTTTGCCGCGACCCATCTCGTCCCAGTAGTTGCGCGCAAGCTCCAGCTTGGCCGACTCCGGCAGGCGTAGCTGCGTCAGCGCGACCAGGTCGTCGAAGCCCGCCTCGCCGGCGACCTCCTGCTGCACGAACCAGCGTACCTGCTCGAACGTCGCGCGCGTGGCGAGGAAGTCGAACAGCGAGTCGTACTGGCCAGGGCCCGTCTTCTGCAGCTCCTCGAACCAGGCAACGAAGCCGTCGACGTCGCAAGGCGCCTGCGCGGCGCGCGCCGCGATGCGGCTGCGCTCCCGCTCCAGGAACTGGCCTTCTCGCAGCGACGCCTGCGCGCTGCGCAGCAGGTCCTGGTGCCAGTCGTCCTGCGGTGTCGCCGGGCACAGCCGGTCGTGGTTCAAGTGCAAGAGCGCTAGCTGCTCGGCGTGCGGCGCGAGCTGCGCTGCGCGGCGCATCGTGTCCGTCGTCGACGGTTGAATGGTCATGTCGTCCTTCTCGCAGGGAGCTCCACGCCGCTCTGCTGCCAGGGAATGTGGCCACTGCAGAGGGTACGTCTAGGCGGGTCTGCGCACGCACAGCCCGATCGCGGCAATACGCTCCACCTGCTCGTAGCCGGGGCGTTCTAGCTCTTCGCCGAAGACGTCGGGATCCAGCTCCGCGTACGAGAACGTCCAGCCCTCGAAGAGCGGGCGCAGCGCGCGCAAGAACACGTCTTCGCCCTCGACGATCGCCGCTCCGGTGTAGAGCAGCAGCGTGCCCGACGGAGCGAGCCGCAAAAGCGCCTCACGCACGATCCGTACGGAGAGGGCCTCGCCGTGCGCGCCACCACCATCGCGGTACGCGCGTTGTGTGGGATCGCGCATGTAAGGCGGGTTCGCGACGATCAGATCGAACTCGCCCTCCACGCCCCCGAGCACGTCACTCTCCGCGAACTGCACGGCCGGCGGACGCGCGTGCAGGTGCACGTTCACCTGGGCGTAGCGCAGCGCGCGCAGGTTCACGTCTGCCAACACCAGCGCGCGCGCGCCCGATGCGAGCGCTGCCACCATGCCGCCCGCGCCCGAGCCGCAGCCGATGTCGATCACACGCTCGGCGCGCGGGGCGTTGCGGGAGAGGAAGGCGCAGAAGCGGTAGGTGTCGGGGCCGAAGAACACGCTGTCGACGGCGTCGGTGGGATACGCCGAGTGCACGTACAGCCCGCCCTCGAGCGTGGAGTAGCGGACCCTGGAGCGCAGCAGCGAGCCGTGCTCCTCCAGCGCGCCCGCGGCCTCGAGCAGCGCGAGCCAGTGCGCAGGCAGCAACTCGCGGGCGAACGGCCTGCTCCAGCCGAACACGTCGCGCAGATCACGCGCCACCGCTCGCCGGTCGTACACGCGCCGATGCGTCTCCGGCGTGGGCGTGACGAAGGTGTAGCTGGCGCTTTGCAGCGCGCGGCCTAGCTCGAGCAACCCCTCGCCGGCCTTATCCATGGTGATCACGTTGGCGCGGATCAGCGCATGGAAAGGGCCTTGCGCGCGCGCGCCGCGTACGGCCCGTTGGGCGCGAGCACCAGGTAGCGGTTGTACTGCTCGTTGGCGTCCTTGAGCGCCTTGTCCTTCACGAGCGCCTCGCCATACCAGAACACGCTCTCGGGGGGCGCACCGGC
>DASUME010000775.1:0-4019 GCA_036277895.1 Polyangiales bacterium | reverse complement strand
TCAGCCGGTCCTCGGCGATCGCCTGCAGCGCCTCGCGGCGGCGCTTGCCCGCGCGCGGCAGGAAGCCCACGAAGCGAAAGTGCTCGGCCGGCAGGCCCGCCACGCAGAGCGCGCCGATCACCGCGCTCGCGCCGGGGATCGCCTCCACCTTCACGCCGCGCTCGATCGCCGCGCGCACCAGCTCGCCGCCGGGGTCGCTCACCAGCGGCGTGCCGGCGTCGGTGACCAGCGCGAGGTGCGCGCCCGCCGCCAGCTCGTCCGCCAGCGCCTCGATGCGCGCCTGCTCCGTGTGCGCGTGCAGCGACGCGAGCCGCGTCGTGATGCCGTGGTGGTGCAGCAGCCCGCGCGTGTGCCGCGTGTCCTCGGCCAGCACGCACGAAGCCTCGCGCAGCACGCGCAGCGCGCGCAAGGTGATGTCCTCCAGGTTGCCGATCGGCGTGGCGACCAGCGAGAGCTTACCGCTCACGGCTCGAGCAGCTCGGCGCCGAGCTTGTCTTGCAGGTACGCCTTGAGCCGCTCCTGCAGCCGCTTCTCCAGCTGGCGCACGCGCTCACGGCTGACGCCGAAGTCGGTGCCCAGCTCCTGCAGCGTGCGCGGGTCTTCGGCCATCAGGCGCTCGTAGAAGATCTGGCGCTCCTTGCCCTTCAGCGTCTCGCCGAAGCGCTGCATCTCGTCGTGCAGCAGGCCGGCCACCTCTTCATCGGCGAGCAGCTGATCGACGCGCTCGCCCACCGCAGGCATCAGGTCGACGCGCGTCTGGCTCTTGCTCTCGTCGCCCGCGACCGGCGCGTCGAGCGAGGCCTCCCCGGCTGACAGCCGACGATCCATGCTGGTCACGTCGTCGACCGTGACGTCGAGGTTCTTGGCGATCGTCTCCGGCGTGGGATCGATGCCCATCGCGCTCAGCCGCGCCTTCTCCTTGGACAGGTTGAAGAACAGCTTGCGCTGCGCCTGCGTGGTGCCGAGCTTGACCAGCCGCCAGTTGTTCAAGATGAAGCGCAAGATGTACGCGCGGATCCACCAGGCCGCGTAGCTCGACAGCTTCACGCCCTTGTACGGGTCGTACTTCTTCACCGCCTGCATCAACCCGATGTTTCCCTCCTGGATGAGGTCCATCACGTTGCGGTAGGCGCGCCGGTAGTCGTAGGCGATCTTCACGACCAGGCGCAGGTTGCTGGTGACCAGCGCGCGCGCGGCCTCCACGTCTCCCTGCTCGACATAGCGCACCGCGAGCTCACGCTGCTGCTCGGCCGGCAGCACCGAGTAGCGGTGCACGTCGCGCATGTATGCCTGCAGCGCGTCGTAGCGCGCGAGCGAGTGCGAGCCGTCGTCGGGGGTGGCCCGAGGGAGCTCGATCTCGGCGACCGGCTCGTCGGCGATGTCGGCGTCGTCGACCAGCTCCGCGTCGATCACGTCGCCGTCGTCGCTCGACTCCCCGTCCTCGTCGCGCTCTTCGTCGCGGTCCGCGTCCTGCTTGGGGGCCGCTACCTTCGCTGCCTGTCGCTTCTTTGTCGCCATGCTCAGCCCGGCAGCGTAGCGCCTGGGCCCGATCGGCGCTCGCTCACTCCTCTTCGTCGCCGGGCTGTGGCCCCAGGGCCGGCGCGGCAGGCGCACCCGGGGCGGCGAGCGGAGCCTGGCCGGCGGGCAGCGCGCGCACGGACGTGAACGGGCCACTGAGCCGGAACTGGAAGCCACCGTCGTTGGTCTTGGCCGCGGCCACCTGGGGCGCTCCGCCGCTGTCGAGCATCATGAACATCGCCTTGGTGCGGTTGCTCTTGTTTCGATACGAGTCCGTCAGGTTCAGCTTGAGCATCATGTTCAGGCGCGAGCGCGCGAGCGGCTGCGCGAAGCGCACGTCGCCGCTGCCGTTGAGCTTCAGGTCGCTGCCGGCCGCCGTTAGCTTGCGCACCGTGCCCACGCCGTCCTTGACGTCGATGTCCACCACCACCGCGCCGGCGTCGATCGGGTCGATGGTCAGCCCACCCATCGCGCCGAGCTTGAGCTTGGCCTTGCCGTCGCCGATCACCAGCTTGTCGATGCCGAGCTTGACCGAGCCCTGCGTCTTGGTCGGCACCTTGCCGAGCGTCAGGTCGAAGTCGCCCTTGAGCACGCCCTTCATCGGCAGCGCCACCAGCGACTCCAGCAGCGCGAACTTGGCCAGGTCGACCCCCTCCAGCTCGGCCACCACCTTCTTGTCCTCGCCTTGCTCGCGGAAGTTGCCCTCGACGGTTCCGCTGCCGAGCTCGGCCGAGAAGCTCACCGAGCGTGTGCCGAACAACAAGCCGAAGATCCCGATCCGCGCCTGCGCGGTCTCGATCTGGATCGCCTGCGCGGGCTTGGGCTTCTCGCCCTCCGGCACCGCCAGCGCCTCGGCGGCCGTCTTGCGGATCTGCACCTGCTCCAGCTCCACGCCGCTCACCCAGTACGGCGACAGCCCGCCGATCTCGAGCGTGTAGCCCGAGCCGCTCTCGTTCACCTTGTCGGTGATGAACGCGGCCAGCCGCTGGTACGGGAACGACCAGTACGCGAACAGCCAGAAGCAGAGCCAGAAGAACGTGTTGTAGCCCGCGAGCTGCAGCCACTTTTGCCGGTTCATGGCTCCGCCTTCGCAGCCTTGGCCTGCTTCTCGTACGAGGCCAACCCGAGGTCTACCTTGTACGAGTCGCCCTGCGCGTAGTGCTCGATCACCAGGCGCTCGATCGAGAGCGGCGACGGCTCCTGCGCGATGCTGGTCAGCAGGTGCACCACCGGGCGCAGCGGCACGTTGGCGAAGTTCGCCTTCACCGCTTGCCGGCGGTAGATGCCGGTGGTCTTGGCCTGTTCCTCGTCGCTGTTGCGCACCTCGATGCCCTCGTCTTTCGCGCGGCCCTCGAGGTACGCGGCCAGCGCGGGCGCCTTGTTCGCGAAGCGCGCATCCACGGCCTTGCGCTCGGCGTCACGCTTGGCGAGCAGGTCCGCCGAGCGATCGATGTCGGCGAGCACCACGCGTATGGCATCGCGCTCTTCCTCGACCTCCGAGAGCGCGCTGGTCGCGGTGTACACGGAGCCGAACACGAGCAGCGCCACGAACGTGCCTCCGAGCGCGGAGAGCAGCTTGCGCTCGCGCTCCGAGAGGTTGTCCCAGCTCTGACGAATGTTATCGATCCAGTCGAACATGGCGGCTCACTTCTTCTTGCCCTTGGTGGCCTTCTTGGCGCCGGGGCAGGCGATGATGCCCTCCAGCGTGTAGTTCTTCTTGTCCTGGCCGGGCATCGAGCTGGTCTTCTGCTTGTCGATCTGCTCGAAGCAGTCGTGGGCATCGAGCGCATCGGCCACGGCGTCGCGCGCCACCAGATCCGGCAGCGAGCCCTGGATCGTGAAGCTGCCGGTCTGGCCACCCTCGTCGAGCACGATCTCCAGCTTGCGCGTGTCGTGCACGATGCTGTCCGGGATCGCCGCGCTGATCGCGCCGAGCGCCTTGAAGCAGTCGAAGCGCGGCAGCGGATCGCGCGCCTGGCCGCCGCTCTCGAGCAGCTCGCGCGCACGCTGAGCGAGGGCGCCGACGGGGCGGTGGCGCGGCCGCTGCTGTTTCGCAACGCGCTCAACCAGACGGTGATGAAGTACCGCGCGGAGGGTGGCTCGGTGCCCGAGCGCGTGCTGGTGATGGGTGTGGGCGCGGACGACCCGCAGCTGCTCCAGCGCGTGAGCGAGGCGATGTCGCTGTCGGCCGAGAGCATCACCCTGCCCTCGCCGGCCAACGCCGACAACATCCCGTCGCCGCGGTTCGGACGCGCGCTCGCGCTGGCCGGCCGAACGACCCGCCGCGGCAAGCGGCTCGACATGCGGCGCGGCAAGTTCGCGCCCGAGCGCAACATCAGCGTGCTGCGCAACTACGCGCTGCTGGCCGCGGGTTGCCTGGTCGCGATCATCCTCAGCTACACGTTCAGCGTGTGGGCCGAGTACCGCGCGCTGTCCGAGGAGCGCGACGCGCTGGCGGAGAAGCTCGCGAAGGTCAGCGAGGTGCACTTCGGGGAGAGCAC
>DASUME010000774.1:0-6576 GCA_036277895.1 Polyangiales bacterium | reverse complement strand
AAGCAGCAGAGCACGAAGCGGGTGCCCGCGTGCTCGATCAGACCGTAGCTGAGGAAGCCGAGCACGAGCGGATAGAGGCCTGCGATCTGCGAGTAGAAGCCCTCGGCCTGGTAGTACTGCACGACCGGGAACAGCAGCGCGCCGAGCGCGGCGAGCTGGAGCGGCAGGCTCGCCACGCTCGCGATCAGCAGCTGGATCGTGCCGCGGATGCGCGCGAGCACGGGGTAGACCACGAGCGCGATCGCGACCGGCAGCGTGAGCAGGAACGCGTAGTGCGCGAAGCGCAGCGCCTGATAGTAAGATCGCGCCGCGGGCTCGTGGCTCGCGAAGAGGAAGCGGAACCAGTGCATGAGCGCGTACATGCTGACGAAGCCCGCGTACTGGCGGTGCTCGCCCGGCTTCGTGAAGCGCTGGTAGATCAGCAGGTGGTTGCCGACGTCCACGCCCTCGAAGGTGTTCGGCAGCCCGCCGAACAGCGGCGACCACCAGAGCTCGAACGTGAACCCGATCAAGAGCAGCGCCGTCGCCAGCGTGGCCAGCGCCGCCAGCCGCGAGTGCCCCTCTTCGACCCTCGGCAGCCCGTACGTCCACACCCAGCCCGCCGCGATCACGGTCAGCGCGCCCGGCATCGCCAGCGAGGTCTCGAAGCTGACCCCGGACTCGAAGCGCACGGCGCCCGAGAGCATGAAGGGCAGCAGGACCGTCAGCGGCAGCAGGGTGGCCCAGGGCATGCGTAAAAGCGCGGCGGACCAGCGCGGACCGGGGTCGTACACAGGCCAGCTTATGACATGCGCTGCCGGACGAACAAATCTCCGAACAAGCGCGCCTTTTCGGCTCCGTCCCGGAGCCTGAAACCGGCCAGGTCGCGCGCGATGCAGAAGGCCAGGTTGAGCTGGATCATGCGCTCTCGGCCGGCCACCTCGGCCGCGCGCGTCAGGCCCCGCGCGGCAGCCTCGGCGGTGACCTCGCGGTAAAACGCGTGCTCCTCGCGGAAGCGCGTGAGCTCGGCGGTCAAGCGTGCGGTCGCGTTGTCGGCGTGGCGCCGGTACAGGTACAGCGGCTCCTCGGGCACGCCGACCAGGCTCTCCCCGGCCAGCAGCAGCCGCACCGTCAGGTGCATGTCGAGCATGAAGCGCCAGCGCGGGTCGAAGCGCAGCGTCATGCGCGAGCGCCGGAAGCACAGGCTGGGGCAGAAGATGAAGTTGCCGCGCATCAGGGCCGCCAGCCCCGCGTCGCCGCGCAACTCCAAGGCTCCGTGATGACGCGGCACCAGCGCACGCTTCACGAGGTCCGGCACGGAGAACACATCCGAGCCCGAGCTGCCGATCACGCGCGCGCCCGTGAACACCGCAGGCGCATCGAAGGCCTCGGCCAGCTCCACGACACGCGCCGCGTAACCGGGTGCCAACAGGTCATCGGCGTGCACGATCGTCACGAGGTCGGTCGAGGCCTCGTCGAGGCAGCGGTTCCAGCTGCGCGCCATGCCGAGGTTCGTGGCGTTGCGCAGCACACGCGCGTCGACGAGGCGCGCGATGATGGCGAGCTCGTCGCGGGACAACCCCCGCGGGCTGTCGTCCACCACCAGCACACGCTGTCCAGCGAGGCTGCGTAAGGTCTGCTCGAACAACGCGAACCCACTGTAGTAAGGGATCGCGAGCGTCAGCTCATGCTTCACGCGCTGGCTCGGACGGCACGCGCACCTGCTGCAGCGCGACCGCGCGCACCAGGTCCGTCATCATGCGCTGCTGCGCCACCAGCTTCAGGTGCAGCACCAGGAACAGCAGACCGCTGGCCATGATCCAGACGTACAGCATCAGGTCCACGCCGCGGCCGATGCCGAACCAGCCCGCCCAGCGGCTGGTCTCGTTCGGGAACCACGCCACGTAGATGCCGAGCAACGCCACCAGCGGCAACAGCCTGCCCACCAGCGGAAACTGCTTCTTCTGCAGCAGCGCGTACACGAACAGGCCGAGCAAGAACACGGTGAGGACGATGCTGAAGATCACTTGGCCAGCTTCCCGATCAGTTGATCCTTGATGATCGCCACCGAGTGCAGCAGGCGCTGTCCCTTGGCGACGGAGTAAGGCGTGTACGTGATCGTCACCGGGAACTCGGACCAGCGCAGGTGCTTGGCGACGATCTCCTCGAGCAGCTCCGACGCGTGCGCCATGCGGTTCTGGCGGATGCGGATGCGCTGTGCCGCGGTCCGCGTCAGCACGCGAAAGCCGTTGTGTGTGTCCGTGACGCGCAGCCCCGTGGTCAGGCGCGTGAAGCGCACCGCGAGCCAGAGCGTGAGCGCCTTGCTGCGCGGCATGTTCACCGTGCGCCCGAGGAAGCGGCTACCGAGCACCACATCGACGTCGCTCGAGCGAGCGTGCTCGACCATCGGCGCGATCTCGGCGGGCGCGTGTTGCCCGTCTGCATCGAACGTGACGATGTGCGTCGCGCCGAGCCTCAGCGCGTGCTCGATGCCGGTCTGCAGCGCCGCGCCCTGCCCGAGGTTGACGGGATGGCGAATCACGTGCGCACCCGCCGCCAGCGCCACCGCACCCGTGGCGTCCATCGACCCGTCGTCCACCACGATCGTCCAGCGGCAGGCGCCGCGCAGGCCCTCGACCACGGCCGCGATCGCGCTGCCCTCTTCGTAGGCCGCGATGACGACTGCGATCTGTACCGGTTCCACCCGTCCTGGATAACCTTTGCCCAGACCGCTCGCAACAAGCGCGAATGTGGGCGCACACGTTATAGTGCCGACATTGTCCGCCCGTTCCTGGCTCTACGCGCGCATCGCGCTCACCGTGCTCGCGTTTGCGGCGTTGTTCCACTTCGTGCCGCTGGCGGACCTGCTGCACGCTGCCGCCCGCATCGCGCCTGCCGCCTGGGCGGGTTGCTTCGCGCTCGCGCTGACCGCGCAGCTGTTCTCGGTGGCGCGCTTTCAGCTCTTGCTGTCGGCGTACGGCGCGGAGCAGCTGCCGCCCTGGCGCGAGTCGCTGCGGCTGTTCCTGGTCTCGAGCTTCTACAACACCTACGTGCCGGGCGGCGTCGCGGGCGACGTGGTGCGCGCGCTGGTGGTCCGCAAGTGCTTCCCGCGCGGCGGGCTGACCAGCGCGCTCGCGGTGAGCCTGGTGGAGCGCGTGACCGGCCTCGCCGGCATGCTCGTGCTGGTCGCCACGGTGAGCGCGTTCTCGCCGCTGATCGAGGGCCTGCTGCCCTTCAGCCTGCTCGGGCTGCTGGCCGCGATCACGGCGATCGCCGCCGTGATCGTCGCGCGCCGACTCGCCCCGCACTTGCCCGGGCGCTTGCGAGACATCGCCACCTCCCTGCCCTCGCTCGAGCACCCCGTCCGCTACGCGCTCGCGCTGGCGGCGGCGCTCGTCACGCACGTGATCAGCGCGCTCGGCTACCACGTCATCATCCACAGCCTGAGCGCACGCGCGAACGTGGCCGAGTCGCTGGTGATCGTGCCGATCGCGACCTCCGCCCAATACATCCCCGCCACCATCGCGGGAGCCGGCACGCGCGACGCTGCATTCGTGTTCCTGTACGAGCGCGTCGGGGTGGAACCGGCGCACGCACTGGCGATGTCGCTGGCGGTGTTACTGTGTAGTTTCGTGATTGCTGCGCTCGGGGGAATTGCGACCTTACTCGGCCCTTACGAGTAAACGGACGCTCAACTTTCGGCCCGGATCGGCCGTACATTTGGCGTCGCGTGTCGAAGAAGTTTGCTTCCTCCAGTCTGCTCCCCCGTCTGCTCCTGTGTGCGCTCGTGGTGGCGGGCGTTCTCGGCTGGCTCCTCACGCGCAGCGCCGCGGTCGCGGATGATCCGCTCCGCACCAAGGTGCGCATCGCGATCACGTTCGACGACCTGCCCGGCAGCGCCGAGCTGCCGCGCGGGTACGACAGCGAACGTCTGATCAGCGAGCTGATCGATGCGCTCAAGGCGCACGACGTGAAGAACGCCACGGGCTTCGTGATCGGCAGCCGACTGGCCGTGGACCCGAGCGGCGAGGAAGCGCTCAAGCTGTGGGCAGACGCCGGCTACGAGTTCGGCAACCACTCGTACTCGCACCGCTCGTTTGCAGACATCGGCAACGGCTACTTCACGGACCTCGCCAGCTGGGAGCCCACGATGCGGGCGCTGGAGCAGGAGGCCGACCAGCGCCTGCGCTTCTTCCGCTACCCGTACCTCCAGGAGGGGCGCGACGTGGTGGAGCGCAAGCTGCTTTCGTCAGGCCTCACCCAGCTCGGCTACACGCTCGCACGCGTGTCGCTCGACTTCCGCGACTGGGAGTGGGCGGACGCCTACAACCGTTGCCTCGATCACAACGACGCGTCCTCCGAGGCGACGCTCTCGCTGAGCTACCTCGAATACGCGCGCGCCAACCTGAGCTGGACGCTGGCGACCACGGACGCGCTGTTCGAGCGCCCGCTGACGCACGTGCTGCTGCTGCACGCGAACGTGGCCACCGCGCGCAACATGGACGCACTGCTGACCGCCTACGAGCGTAAGGGCGCGGAGTTCGTGACGCTGGGCCAGGCGCTCGCCGATCCGATCTACACGGCCGAGTACGCCGGCCGCGAGGGCACGCTGCTGCAGCTGGTCAGCACCGAGCAGGGGCGCCCGCTGCCGCCCGAGCCGCCCCGCCCGTCCCTGGCGCTCACCTGCCCTTGAAAATCGGCGCCCACGCACCATGCTGCGGCCCATGGCTCGTACGGTGAATTGCGTGAAGTTGGGGCACGAAGCCGAAGGCATGGAGAAGCCGCCGATCAAGGGCGAGCTCGGCCAGCGCGTGTTCGAGAACGTGTCGAAAGAGGGCTGGAAGCAGTGGATCGCCCACTCGACCATGCTGATCAACGAGCTGCGCCTCGACTTCAACGACCCCAAGGCCCAGAAGGTCTGGCTCACCGAGTGCGAGAAGTTCTTCTTCGGCGAGGGCTCCGCCGCCCCCGAGGGCTTCGTGCCCGAGAAGCCGCAGGACTAAGCCGTCGCCACCGGCGCTGGGCGGGCCTTCTCTTGCCCCAGGACACGCCGGACCTGCGTGGCTAGCTTCTGTTTGGTCAGCGGCTTCTGCAGGAACGCGGAGCCGGTCAGGCCGCGGGTCGATGCCTCGTAGGCGTAGCCGGACATGAACAGCACCTTCATGCCGGGCATGCGGGCGGTCAGCTCCTCGGCGAGGGCGCGGCCGCCACCGTCGGGCATCACCACGTCGGTCAGCAGCAAGTCGAAGTCGTGCAGCAGCGCCTTCGATAGCGCCTCGCGCGGCCCCGATGCCTCCACCACGCGGTAGCCGAGCGAGCGCAGGCACAGCGCGGCCAGCTCGCGCACGGGCGGCTCGTCTTCCACCAGCAGCACGCGCTCGCTGCCGCGCAGCTCGCTCGGCGGTGGCTCCGAGTCTGGCGTCGCACAGACCTCGGCGTGCGCCGGCAGGTAGATCGAGAACACGGTGCCGCGCCCGAGCTCGCTCTGCACCGCGATCGTGCCGCCGCTCTGCTTCGTGATCCCGAACGCCGTCGACAGGCCCAGGCCCGAGCCCTTGCCGACCGGCTTGGTCGTGAAGAACGGCTCGAAGATCTGCTCCACCGTCGACGCGTCCATGCCGACGCCCGTGTCGCTCACGCGCAGGCACACGGCCGCGCATGGGTTCCGATCGCCGTCGCGCAGCGGGGAGCCGTCGCTCGCTACCTCGAGCGTCTCGATCGTCAAGCTCCCGCCCTGCGGCATCGCGTCGCGCGCGTTGACGACCAGGTTCATGATCACTTGTTCGATCTGATGCGGGTCCGCGACCACCGTGGGCTCGCGCCCGCCGCGCACCGTCAGCTGCACGTCTTCACCGACCAGGCGCGACAGCATGTCTTCCATGCCGCGCACGACCTCATTCAGGTCGATCACCTTGGGCTTGAGCACCTGCCGCCGGCCGAACGCCAGCAGCTGCTGCGTGAGCTCGCTGGCGCGCCCCGCCGCGCGGTGGATCTGCTCCACGTGCGACCGCGACTCGCAATCCCCGAGCTGCCCGAGCACCAGCTCCGAGTAGCCGCCGATCACCGTCAGCAGGTTGTTGAAGTCGTGCGCCACACCGCCCGCCAGGCGCCCGATCGCCTCCATCTTCTGCGAGTGACGAAGCTCCTCCTGCGCGCGCGCCAGCGCATCTTCGGTGCGCTCCAGCTCGCGCATCTGCTTTTCCAGCTCCGCGGTGCGCTCGGCGATGCCGTGCTCCAGCTCGTCGCGGGTCAGCATCAGCAGCTCGGCGGCGCGCTTCTGCTCGGTGATGTCCATCGACACGCCGATCAGGTGCGTGGGCACGCCGTTCTCGTCGGCGACCGGGATCTTGAGCGTATGCAGCCAGCGCACGCCGGCCGGCGTCTGGATCGGCTCGTGCGGGATGTCGACCAGCGCACCGCGCGCGAGCACCTCGCGGTCCTTCTCGGCGAAGAACGCGGCCTGCTCGGCCGGGAAGATGTCGAAGTCGTTGCGCCCGATCAGCGACTCGCGCGACACGCCAAGCAGCTGCTCGCCCGCGCGGTTGAAGCGCTCGAAGCGCAGGTCCGAGGCCCGCTTCACGAACACCATCGCCGGCA
>DASUME010000773.1:0-4118 GCA_036277895.1 Polyangiales bacterium | reverse complement strand
GCATCGCGCTTGGCATCCATCGCAACGCGGATGTCGTTGGCGAGCGCGTGCAGTCTGTACATGGAGGACCAGTAGAACTCGCGCGGGTGCGCAACCCGGTCGACCTCGACGCGCAGGGACACGTCGTTCCATTGTTTGCGTCGGAATGCGGCTGGACTCAGCCCGAGGCCCCTCAACCAGGCGCGGAAATCCTCGGCTCGCGGGAGCATCGCAGCGAGAGGTGACCCGTGCGGTTCGTCGAGCAGCTTGACGTGGTCGAGAGCTGCGAGGCTGCTTCCATAGTCAGACGCGAACTTTCGCCAAGCTTCCGCCATGATCTTCCGGCGGTCCGCCGGTGCGCGGGTATCGTTCAGGTTCAACGAAGGAGCCCATGCCCCCGCATGCCGCAAGTTGTGCTTGCGATTGAACTCCGCGGTGGCGGCGGGCGTGGTGATCGGGGTGTTAGAGGAGTTGAAGCCCAGTCGGCGAACGACCGCGAGCTCACGCTCGACCAAGGAACTGGGGTCGAGCTCTGCGTGCACCCCCGAGAGGATAACGGATAGGTCGAGGTGCCGCGCGGGCTCGCTCGGGCTTGGCTGGACTTCGGCTGCTCTTCTTTCTTCTTGCGCGAGATAGTCTTCCGAAGTCCTGATTGAGTTGGCGTCGAAGCTCGCTCCCACCGTTAACAACACGCGGGGCGTGTTCTGATCGAGCTCCACCGTCTTGATCATGTCGCGCCGTGCGCTCGTCGCGAACTCGAGTCGCCCGCGAAGGCGGCCTCGATACAGCCCTGTCGTGTGCGAGCCGGTCGTTGCGATCAGACTTAGATTGTTCCGATCGAGGGCGGGGCTGAGATCATCCGAGATGCGAACCCAAGCGCTCGCTCGGCTCGGCTCGATGCGTTGATCCGCCGGGCAGTTGTAAGCGCGCAACGGAGCTCTGCCGGTCCACATTCGATGCACGTGCCAGGTTGGTCCCTGGTGCCTGCGCAGGTCAGCGAAGAGACAGAAGCCCTCGTTTCCCTCGTTGACGAAGCGGACGAAACCGTGGGTTCGAAAGTCGGTCGCTTGCGGCGTGAAGTACGCGAGGTTGGTCAGCACGAACATATCGATTTTTCGCGCCACCCATGAGACCTCTACAGCGGGTCGTCGCAGCACGATCTCGGCGGTGCCGGCAATCAGCCGGACGCGAAGCGGCGCAAAGACCCATTCGAGCTCTGCGCCGCCGAACGTCGCGGCGCTGTCGTCGGCGACGTCGAGCACACCTGCCCGCTTGCCGTCTTGTACGATCTCCACGCTGAACGCGCCGCGGTTGGCGGCGTTGGTCCGCAAAAAGCGAGTCCACAAGACGTACGTTCCCGCGGCGCGCACTTGGACCCGGCGCACGGCAGGTTTGTTGTCTTGGGGAGCGACCGGGCCGGCGCCGTTCAGCATGCGCCCCCCGATGGGAAACTCATGGTACCAGGATGGGAAATGGTCTGCGGAGCGCCAGGCCGGAGACTGACCGGCGAGCGTCTCCCCGTCGAACCACTCGAAATGCGACGTGTCGCTCACCAGGCTGGGCTGGCGGCTCTCAAAAAGCCCCACGTCATCTAACTCGAGATGCGCGCCGCGCGAGGGACCTGTGACCGCGAGCACAAGTCGTACGTCGGCGCTCGTGGCGAGAGAACTCGTCGCGTTGAGTCTTCTCCAGCTGACGCCGGGTGCGATTCGGGTCTTGAAGAACGTCGTGAGATGCTCCCCCTTCTCATCGACGAGGTAGAGCTCGGCGTCCACGGGCTGGTCTCCGAGCAGCCGGACGCAGGCCGTAGCCGACACGGCTCCCGCGCGCACCGCGAACGGCAGCGAGGAGACCTGCGCACCTTGCGTTGCCCACGCGGAGATCGCGAGCACAGTTTGGCCGCCTTCTCGGGGGGCGAGCACGCGCTTCTCAGCGACGTAGGAAGGGGAGCCATCCTCGACGAACCAGCTTGGCGCATCCGCCTCGAAGGATGGGTCGGGCACAAGGTTCTGCGCTTTGGCCGCCGGGCCGAGCCCGAGCAGGAAGAAGGCGAGCGCGAGTGCGAGGTGGCGAGCAGTCACGATAGGGGGCTTGTCGCGCTTCTCAGCGACGAAGCAAGCTGCGGTACAGATTCGCGTACTGCTCGCTGATCCGGCTGATCTCAAAGTTCTCGATGATGCGCTTGCGGGCGGCCGCTCCACGGGCGAGCCGGTCTGAAGCGCTCATCTCAATAGTCTCCAGCCAGCCGTCCGCGAGTGCGCCGGGGTCGGCGATGGGAACCACAGTGCCCGTGTCGCCGACGACGAAGCCACTGTCGCCTGCATCTGTCACCACGCAGGGCACGCCGCACGCCATCGCTTCGCCAACCACGTTCGGGAAGCCTTCCACGTTGGAGCTGAGGGTTGCGACGTCGAACGCGGGCGCCAGTTGTTCGATCTCGCGGCGCTCTCCCATAAACGAGACGCGCTCCATGTAACCGCTCGCACCGGCGTCGATCACTTCCTTGCTCTGTGCATCGATTCCGCGACCCACGACCACCCAGTGTATGTCGCGATTTCGCGCCGCCGCGATACAGACGGCTCGGAAGAATGTGGTGTAGTCCTTGGTAGCGTCGTTGCGCGCGATGATGCCGATGATCGGCGTGGAGGCACTTAGGCCGAGCTTACTTCGCAACGTCTCGTAGTGTTCGCGACTAGGCACGAACCCCTCGGTGTTGAATCCGTTCGGGATCACGAGGCCGGCGCGCGATGCGTACCCGCGCGCCTCATGCTCTCCACGTGCGCGGCGGCTGTTGTAGATGATCGCGTCCGCAAGCCCCGAGATGACCGCGCTACCACGCATGATCGAGCGCGTAAGCAGATGCGATGATTCGAGCCGCTGCCAGCCAGAGCGGATGTTCCAAAGCACCGTGGACTGCGTGCGCCCAAGACTTGCACCCAGCAGCGCGGCCAGGTTGCCGTGGTACATCCATCCCTGAACCGCTACTGGCGCCATGGCCTTGATGGTCCGCAAGACGCGCGTGGCACTGTCCAGGTTCAGCGACTTGCGCTGAAGGTTGAGCGCGACGACCTCTGAACCGCTCGCCCGGATGTCGTCTGCAAGTGGGCCCACCGGTCCGAGGACCAGCACCTTGTGCTCGAACTCAGTTCCGCGCGAGCCCGCTATGACCTTGCTAAGCATGCGCTCGGCGCCGCCAGTATTCAGGCCGGCGATCACGTGCAACACACGACCCGCCGACTTGCTGGACCGGGGGGCCGCGTAGTGGCCGCTCGCTCTCGTCGTCAACATCCGAGGTTAACCCCTTGCGGTTCATCCGACCCGGAACTGCACACGCAGCATGTATTCCGCGCCACCGAACGGAGGCGGAACGCGGCCCGGCAGGCAACAATACCGCACGGCTCGTGTTCCGCCGGCAAATAGAGACCTCTCGAGTTTGCTACGTGAGGCCGCGGCGCCGTCCGGCTCGCTAGAACGGGCTAACGCAGCGGTTTTCGCTGCCAATATCGGTTCACTTGGCGCCCTTCGAATCCGTTTCCAAGGCGAGTGACAACTACGAACGTTGCCGTGCACGTCGGAAGCAGAAGAACTCTACCAGCGCGGCTATGCACAAACCCGATAGCAGGGCCACTCCCGAGTTCCTTCCCGGGCGGGTGGGCCTGGGCCGCGAAGCGGGAACCGCCGGCTGCAACAGATGCCCTTCGCTCACGGTCCGGCCGTGAGAGGCGCGGGCCGCGGCGCGCTCGCGCAGCGTGCGCAACATCTGCTCGTCTGAGCCTCTCTCGCGCTCGAACGGGCCGAGCTCAGCAGCGACCTTCTGCAGCGCTCGGGCAGTGGCGTTGACCTTCGTCAGCTCGGCCTGCGTATCCTTCTCGATTTGCTGTGTCTCCTCCAACTCGGCGCGTGCCCCGCGCAGAACCCCATCGGTCAACGTACGAATCTGCGCTTCCAGCACCTGCAGGTTGGCCCGAACCTGTGCCTCCGCACGCTCGTCAGCGCCCCCCGTCGCGTCGAAGCTGCGTAGGCGCAACACGGCCATCGCGTGCTCGGTGCGGAGCCGCGCCAGCGCCTCGTTTCCTTCCAGCTCGCTGCTGTAGGCCAGAACAGGGTTGTCTTTTAGCAAGCTCGCCAGCTTGGTGTAT
>DASUME010000772.1:0-9071 GCA_036277895.1 Polyangiales bacterium | reverse complement strand
AGCCAGTTGGTGGGCAAGAAGCTCGCCTGGGGTGCTGGTATCCTGACGCCGATGGTAGTGCTGATGAACTGGGAGCAGAGCGTCGGCGCCAACCGCGATCCGTCGCCCACGCGCTACTCGCTGCTCGAGCTCAAGGGCACGGCGCTCGCGAACCTCACCGCGGGCTTCGCGTACCAGGCGCTCGACTGGCTCACGATCGGTGCGGACCTGCAGTTCCAGCTCGGTTACCTGCGCGCGAAGACCGCGCTGACCGGCTGCGACGGCGTGATCTGCAACTTCCCGGAGGAGCCCACCTCGGACTTCTACGCCACCGTGAAGACGTTCCCGACCTACGGCCTGACCGGCGTGATCGGCGCGATCGCGGACTTCCAGATCTTGAAGTTCGGCGCGTCCGTGATGTTGCCGTACACGCTGCGCGGCCGCGGCTGGATCGACGTGAAGATGCCGACCAGCGCGCTGTTCGAGGACGCCAAGCTCGAGGGCGACAAGGTCAAGATCGACATCAAGTTCCCCACCATCCTGCGCTTCGGCAGCGAGCTGAAGCTGGTGAAGTGGCTGGCGCTCGAGGGCGACTTCGTGTGGGAGCAGTGGTCCCGCCAGAAGTCGATCGACATCAAGACCGACGGCGTGCGTGTTCGCAACGTGACCGGCATCGGCGACTACGACGTCGGCGACGTCAAGATCGAGCGCAAGATGCGCAACACCTGGAGCTTGCGCGGCGGCTTCGAGGCCAGCTGCGCGCGCAGCGTGTGCGGCAAGACCGACTTCCAGCTGCGCGGCGGCCTCGCCTACGAGACCGGCGCCTTCACCTCGCAGACGCTGCAGCCGTTCACGCTCGACACCAACAAGGTGGTGCTCAGCGGCGGCTTCACGGTCGGCCTCACCAAGTGGCTGCGCTTCGATACCGTCGCCGGCCTGGTCTTCATGCAAGACCTGGACGTGCGTGACAGCACGATCCGTCAGCCGCAAGCGATCCGCCCGCCCAACAGCGAGCTGGTCAGCGTGATCGGCAACGGTCGCTATGAGCAGAACGCGTTCTTCCTCGGCGGCGGCTTCCGGGCCCAGACCGACATGAAGACTGCGTACAAAAAGTAGTCAAGGCTTGAGCTGCTTCGCGCGTCGTACCGCGGGGCGCTCGCCCACCTGATCGATCCAGCGCTTCACGTTCGGGTAGAGCGCGATCTCGATCTTCAGGCGGCTGTACGCGGCCGCCCAGCCGAAGGTAGCGATGTCGGCGATGCCGTAGTCGCCCGCGAGGTACGAGGCCTCGGCCAGGCGCTTGTCGAGCACGCCGTACAGGCGCTTGCTCTCGGTCTCGTAGCGCTCGATCGCGTACGGGATGCTCTCCTTGGCGTGCAGGAAGTGCCCCAGCTGGCCGAACATGGGGCCCACGCCGCCGACCTGGAAGAACAACCACTGCAGCGCCTGCGCCCGCTCCGGCGCGGAGCTCGGCAAGAAGCGGCCGAACTTCTCGGCCAGGTGGATCAGGATCGCGCCGGACTCGAAGATCGGAGCGCCGTCGTCGACCAGCGCGGGGATCTTGCCGTTGGGGTTGATGGCGAGGAACGCGGGCTCGTGCTGCGCGCCCTTGCCGATGTCGATCCAGTGCGTCTCGTAGGGCTCCCCGAGCTCTTCGAGCATGATCAGGGGCTTGATGCCGTTGGGCGTCGTCCAGGTGTAGAGCTTCAACATGGGGTCCTCGCTGAACAGATCCTGACATGCGTGGCCAGAGTTCGACACCGCGCCACGTGTAACGGCCGCGTAACTAAAGGAGAGAGCGAGTGGCGCGGGCCTTGCTGAACGCGGTACGTAAGCACGATGCAAGTCGCCACGGATCAGGACCTGGGAATCGGACCTACGCGCGAGGGGCTGCTGCATGCGCTGTACGAGGCCGCGGAGCTCGAGCACAACCTCATGTGCACGTACCTCTACGCGGCATTCAGCCTGCGGGACGACGACGGCCTGTCCGCGGAGGAGAAGGCCGCATGCGCGCGCTGGCGCGACGTGATCCTGCATGTCGCGATCGACGAGATGGGGCACCTGACCGCGGTCTGGAACATCACGGCGGCGCTCGGCGGCCAGCCGCACTTCGGGCGCACCAACTTCCCGCTCGATCCAGGCATGCTGCCCGCGGGCATCACCGTGAAGCTGGCGGCGTTCAACGAGCAGGTGCTGCAGCACTTCATCTACCTGGAGCGGCCGGCGGGCTCGACCGAGCCGGACGGGGAGGGCTTCGCGGCGCCCTGGGCGTACGCGCGCGAGGTGACCAACTGGCGCATCACGCCCATGCCGGTCGACTACGACACGGTGGGCGTGTTCTACGAGCGGCTCAGCGTGTGCTTGCGCGAGTTCGTCGAGCGTCACGGCGAAGCCGTCGCGTTCGCGGGCGATCCGGCATTGCAGCTGTCGCCGGGCGAGATCCAGCTGCGCGGCGCCAATCCGGTGTTGTGCTCGAACACGGCCCTCAACGCGTTCGCGGCGATCGTGGAGGAAGGCGAGGGCGCGCGGCTGCACTCCCCCAACTCGCACTACGCGCGCTTCGTGCAGGTGCGCGAGGAGCTGCGCGCGCTGAAGGCCAAGAACCCGGACTTCGAGCCCGCGCATCCGGCTGCCACCAACCCGGTGTTGCGGCGACCCCTGGTCCAGCACGGGCGGGTGTGGATCGAGAACGAGGAGGCGGCGCGCCTGGTCGACCTCGCCAACACGTCGTACGGGGCGATGTTGCGGCTGATCGCGTACGCGTACTCGATCCGCCGTCCGCATGCGGAGAAGTCGCTGGCGGTGGATCTCGCGATGGGCTTGATGCGCGCGATGACCAAGCTGGCGGAGCGCGCGGCGCGCCTGCCGGCGGGTCCGTCGTACCCGGGCTGCAACGCGGGCATGTCGTTCGTGGCGCTGCGCGATGCGGCGGCGTTCACGCCCGGACCCGGAGCGCGTGCGTTCTTCGTGGAGCGGCTGAGCGAGATGGCGACCGTGGCGCAGCAGCTCGCGCTCGACGGCGACGAACGCACGGTGGCCGCCGCACGCATGTTCGAGGCGCTGCGCGTGCGCGGAGAACGCGGCTTTGCGCGCGCGGCCCTGGAGCTGCCGGTCGTCGTGCCGGTGAGCGCCCCTGCTGCGGCGTCCGCAGTCTCCGCGGACGGCGCGCCTCCGGTGCCGCGGCGCGAGGGCGCGGTCGACTACATCGAAGCCGAGAAGATGACGCTGATCTACGAGGGCAAGCGCTGCATCCACGCGCGCTTCTGCGTCACCGGCGCGCCGCAGGTGTTCCTGGCCAACGTGCCGGGCCCGTGGATCCACCCGGACAAGATGGACGTCGATGGCCTGGTCGAGATCGCGCACTTCTGTCCGTCGGGCGCGATCCGCTACAAGCGCAAGGACGGCAAGCCGGACGAGAGCGCGCCGCCGGTGAACGTGCTCTCGATCCGCGAGGCGGGCCCCTACGGCGTGCGCGGCGAGCTCGAGATCGACGGCGTCGCAGGCGAGTACCGCGCCACCTTGTGCCGCTGTGGCGCCTCGAAGAACAAGCCGTACTGCGACGGCTCCCACCACGACGTGCAGTTCGGCGCCAGCGGCGAGCCCGCGACGGGCACGCAGACGGACATGCTGGCCGTGCGCAACGGGCCGCTGCAGATCGATCCCCAGCTCGACGGGCCGCTGCAGGTGCGCGGCAACCTGGAGATCACCGCCGGCACGGGGCGCATGGTGGCGCGCGTGACGAGCGCACGCCTGTGCCGCTGTGGTGGCAGCAACACCAAGCCCTTCTGCGACGGCACGCACGCGAAGATCGGCTTCCGCTCGACGTGAGCGACCGGCTGGCCAAGCGGTAGACAATGGTCTACAGCGCCAGACTCGATGCAGGAGCGACCCAATTCGCAGCGCGCCTTGTTGTTGTCTCTGGGCGTGGCGACGTTCATGGTCGGCCTCGATGGGCGCGTCGTGGCGCCGCTGCTGCCGACGATCGCGGCGGACTTCCACACCTCGGTCGCGAACGCGGGCTGGCTCGTCTCCGGCTACATGTTGCCTTACGGCCTGTGTCAGCTCGCCTACGGCCCGCTCGCGGATCGCTACGGCAAGGTGCAGGTCGCCGCGAACGCGATGGTGTTCTTCAGCGTGGGCACGGCGCTGTGCGGTGCGTTCGACTCGTTCGCCGCGATCGTGATCCTGCGCGCGCTCACCGGGGCGGCCGCTGCGGGGCTGATCCCGCTGACGATCGCGTACATCGGCGACACCGTCCCGTACGAGCGCCGGCAGGCCACGCTCGGCATGTTGATCGCGAGCTCGGGCGCGGCGCAGGCCTTCAGCACCAGCGCCGGCGGCAGCATCGCGGCAGTGATCCACTGGCGCAGCGTGTTCCCGTTGCTGGGTGCCCTGGCCGGGCTGTCGACCGCCGCGCTGTTCGTGTATCGCAAGCGCGAGCTGCGCATCACCAATGCGGCACCACGACCGAGCTACGGCGCGGCGCTGCGCACGCCGGGCATGTTCTCACTGTTGTCGTTGGTCGCGTTCGAGGGCGCGCTGTTCATGGGGAGCTTCTCGTTCCTGAGCGGCCTGCTGGAGGAGCGCTTCCGGCTCGACGCGCTGCACATCGGGCTCGTGCTCGGGACGGCAGGCGTCGCGCAGCTGGCGAGCGCGCGCGTGCTGCCGCGCTTGCTGCGCCGGGTCTCGGAGCGCGGGCTGATCCTGCTCGGCGGCTCGATGATGGCGGGCGCCAACTTGCTCAGCGCGGCCGCGCCGCACTGGGCCTGGGTGGTCGCGGCGTGCGCGCTCTTCGGCGCGGGCTTCTCGTTCTGCCACTCGACGCTGCAGACGCGCGCGACCGAGGTGCTCGCGAGCGCGCGCGGGATCGCGCTGTCGCTGTTCGCGTTCTCGCTGTTCTCGGGCGGCGCGCTCGGCACGGTGGTGGTGGGCTATGCCGCGGACGCGATCGGCTACGGCGCCACCTTCACCGTCTGCGGCCTGCTGCTGTTCGTGTTCACCGGGCTGGCGGTGCGCACGCTGACGCCGCGCTGCTCGGCAAGCCCGAGCGCTGGGGCCGCGCGCAGATCCTGCAGTACGAGGCGCAGCGCGACCACCAGCCGAGCGACGAGCTGACGCCGGAGTCGACGTTCGACGGCATGGTCGAAGACGCGCGCTTCGGCTTCCTGGCTGCACTGGAGATCGCCGACGCCGAAGCGGCTCCGCGCTGGAACCCGGGCGACGAGTTCGAGGCGGCTAGAACCAAGCCTGGAGGTCGACCTGCGCGAGTGAGTCCAGAACTCGCAGGCAGAACGCGCGCGCCTCGTCGCCGGGTTGATTGACGTCCGGCACGATCACGACCTGCATGTTGGCGGCGAGCGCGCCGCGTGCGCCGTGCTCGCTGTCCTCGAAGACCAGGCAGGTCTCCGGCGCTACGGCCAGGCGCTCGGCGGCGAGCAAGAAGATATCGGGCGCGGGCTTGCCGTTCTGAACCTCGTCGCCGGCGGCGATCGCCTGGAAGAACGGGAGCAGCCCGGCCTTGTCCAGGTGGCTGCCGATCTGCTCGCGCCGCGTGGATGATGCGACCGCGCACGGCACGCTGGCCTCGCGTAGCTTCTCGAGCAGCTCGCGCGCGCCGGCCTTCACGCCGTAGCCAGCCTCGCGTACGGCTGCGAGCAGCTCGCGCGCGCGCTTGCCCACGCGCTCGTACGGAAAGTCGGCCGGCAGCGAGGCGCGAAACATCGCCACGCCGTCCTCTCCGGGGCGCCCGAGCACACTCGCGAGCAAGTGCGGGTGAAACGGGTGGTCGAGCTCCCGCGCCGCCTGCACCCAGGCATCGAGCAGGGGCCGCTCCGAGTCGAGCAACAGCCCGTCCATGTCGAACACCACGGCTCCGAAGTGCGCCATTCACCGTGGCGTGTCACCGCGGGACGGCCGCGTCCAGAGCGATTTCGCCGGTAGGGCAAGCGCCAGGCGCTATTCTTCGCGCGGGATGACTACGCCGCTCGAGATTTTGCGTGAGGTGTTCGGCTACGCGGCGTTTCGCGGCCAGCAGTCGGACGTGGTGGAGCACGTCAGCACGGGCGGCGACGCGCTGGTGCTGATGCCCACCGGTGGCGGCAAAAGCTTGTGCTACCAGGTGCCGGCGATCGCGCGCCATCGTGCGGGCCAGGGTGTGGCGGTGGTGGTCAGCCCGCTGATCGCGCTCATGCACGACCAGGTCGGGGCGCTCGAGGAAGCCGGCGTGCACGCGGCGTTCCTCAACAGCTCGCTGTCGATGGAGAAGGCGCAGCAGGTGGAGCGCGAGCTGACTTCGGGCGCGCTGGTGCTGTTGTACGCGGCACCCGAGCGGGTGACGATGCCGCGCTTCCTCGCGCAGCTGGACGCGCTGTATCACCGCGGTCAGCTCGGGCTGTTCGCGATCGACGAGGCGCACTGCGTGAGCCAGTGGGGCCACGACTTCCGCGCCGACTACCTGTCGCTGAACGTGCTGCACCAGCGCTACCCCAAGGTGCCGCGCATCGCGCTCACCGCCACCGCGGACAAGCAGACGCAGGCGGACATCATCCAGCGGCTCAAGCTGGAGGACGCGCGCGTCTTCCTGAGCAGCTTCGACCGCCCGAACATCCGCTACACGATCGTCGAGAAAGACAGCGCGCGCTCGCAGCTGCTGCGCTTCATCCGCGACGAGCACAACGGCGCGGCGGGCATCGTGTACTGCCAGTCGCGCAAGAAGGTGGAGGAGACGGCGGCCTGGCTGCGCAAGGAGGGCATCTCGTCGCTGCCGTACCATGCGGGGCTGGACCCGAACGAGCGGCGCGCGAACCAGGATCGCTTCATCCGCGAGGAGGGACTGGTGATGGCGGCGACGATCGCGTTCGGCATGGGCATCGACAAGCCGGACGTGCGCTTCGTGGCGCACCTCGATCTGCCGAAGACGATCGAGAGCTACTACCAGGAGACCGGCCGCGCGGGCCGCGACGGGCTGCCAGCGGACGCGTGGATGGCGTACGGGCTGTCGGACGTGGTGAACCAGCGGCGTATGATCGACGAGGGGCAGGGCGGCGAGGAGTTCAAGCGCAGCCAGCGCTTGAAGCTTGACGCGCTGCTGGCGCTGGCCGAGGCGCACGACTGCCGGCGCGTGCGCCTGCTGGCGTACTTCGACGAGACGAGCGCGCCGTGTGGAAACTGCGACAACTGTCTCTCCCCCCCGAGCACGTGGGACGGCACGCAGGCGGCGCAGAAGGTGCTCAGCGGCGTGTACCGCTTCTACCAGCAGATGCAGGGGCGCTTCGGCGTGGGGCACCTGGTCGACGTGCTGCGCGGCAAGGAGACGGACAAGGTGATCGACTACCGGCACCAGCAGCTGAGCGTGTTCGGGGTCGGCAAGGACCTGAGCGAGGCCGAGTGGCGCTCGGTGATCCGGCAGCTGATCGCGACCGGGCACCTGAGCGCGGAGGGCGAGTTCAGCACGCTGTCGTTCACGCCGAGCTCCTGGAGCGTGCTGAAGGGCGAGCTCAAGCTGCAGCTGCGCACGCCGAGCGAAGGCCGGCGCACACGCAGCAAGAGCACGCGCACGCGCTCCAGCGCGAGCCCCAGCCGCGAGCCCTCGCTACCGCTCGATGCGCAGGGCCACGCGTGCTTCAGCGCCCTCAAGGAGTGGCGCGCCGGCGTCGCGAGAGAGCACAACCTGCCCGCCTACGTGGTGTTCCACGACGCGACGCTGATCGAGATGGCCCGCATGCGCCCGAGCACGCTCTCCGCCCTGTCCGGAGTAACCGGCGTCGGCGCGAAGAAGCTGGAAGCCTACGGTCCCCAGATCTTGGGCGTGCTCTCGAAGGTCGCGTGATCTCTCCACGTTGACGTTGACGTTGTCGTGAGCGGCGATGGCGACGATCCCTTGGCAAGGCCTACCAAACCGCCGTCACTGGTAGCGTTGGCTCGCGAGATCGTCGCCGTTCACGCTCACGTCAACGTCAACGGGGAATTAGCGTTGCGATTGGGGGGGCGGGGTGGGGCCGAACCAGAAGCTCACGGGCAAGAGCGTGATCGCGATCATCGCGAGCAGGCCGAGAGCGGCTAGCGCTACGCCGATGCGGAGCAGGCTCTGGGCGCCGCGCTGGGCGCCGAACATCGCGGTCACGGGGAGGCTCTCGTGCGTGGGCTCCGTCGTTGCGACGTCGGGGGCGGGTACTGGGATGGTGCGCGCGCGCATCGCGACCAGATCTTCCTGCGTCACGTCGCGCACGCTGCTCGCGTCTTCGTCTCGGATCGGCGGCGCGCGGTCGATCGACAGCGCCGACAGCTTGGCTCCGGGCGGCACGGAGTCGCTCGCGCGTGCGATGGCGGCCGTGCGGGCGGCCAGCGTGTCGATCTTGTGGGCGCCGCTGTCCTCGCGCACGATCAGCGCGCTCAGCTTCGCCGTGCGCGTCGCTTCCTGGCGGAACTGCTCGCGTAGCTCGGGCGACAGATCGTGCGCGCTCGAGCTGCGGGGCGCTGCGCCGCTCTCGCCCGCGCGGGCCAGCGTCAGCAGGCTGCGCAGGTAGGCCGGATCGGGACCGTCGGCGCGCAGCGGCAGCGTGGTCACGCGCACCACGCGCAGCAAGTCGCCGTACAGCTCCACCAGCTCGCGCAGCACCGCGGGCTCACCGAGCCAGCGCGCGAACGTGGGCAGCCCGAGCTCGTACGCCGACTCGCGCCAGGAGCTGGACACCTCGGCGATGCGCGCATCGCTGCGCTCCAGCGGCTCCGGTCCGAGCTCGATGTCGTGGCTGAGCGCGAGCACGTGCTGCTCGCGGGCGTACGAGATCTCGCGCCGCAGGGCCGCGCGCGTCTCGCCGTGCAGCATCTCGGCGGCCGCGAAGCCGCGCGCCGTGCGCTCGCGATCGCCCAGCCGCAGCTCCACGCCGAACCACAGCGCGCGGTGCGCGAGCGCGATCAGCTCCAGCTGCCGAGAGTCGAGCTGCGGGCCTTGCGGCGGCACGCGGCGCGGTGACAGCGCGAGCTTCGAGAACTCCGTCAACGCGACCGCGAAGCGCTCCTCCGCCGAATCCACGTCATGCGCGAACTTGAACATAGCGGCCCCCAGTCTTGGCGCGTGCGTCCCCACGCAT
>DASUME010000771.1:0-2141 GCA_036277895.1 Polyangiales bacterium | reverse complement strand
CAAGTGCTCGTGCACCAGGCCGCCCGATACTTCCCGGGCTTCGCGCGCGTGATCTTCCTCGGTGCGCTGGTGAGCGCGATCCTGTCGACGGTCGACAGCGCCTTGCTCGCGGCGGGCTCCCTGTCCGCGCACAACCTGGTGCTGCCGCTGATGCCGGGCGTGAGCGAGCCACGCAAGGTGCAGATCAACCGCTGGGCGGTCACGTTCTTCGGCGTGGTCGCGTACGGGCTCGCGCTCAGCACGGAGGGCGTCTACGCGCTGGTGGAAGAGGCGTCGGCGTTTGGCACCTCGGGCGTGGTGGTGTGCGTGCTGTTCGGCTTGTTCACGCGCTTCGGCGGCACGCGCGCCGCGCTGGCCTCGCTCGGCAGCGGGATCGTCGTCTACCTGAGCGGCCAGCACTTGCTGCACTGGCCGCAGCCGTTCCTCGCCTCCTTGCTCGCGTCGACGCTCGCCTACCTAGGCGGCGCCGCCGTCGAACGCGCCTAACACCGAGCGCTCTTCGCCGAACGAGTCGTTCACCACGCGGGACTCGAGATCGAGCTCCATCGTCTCGCGCGCGTCGCCATACTGCGCCCAGGGGGCCTCGCCGCGCGCAAAGCCGGTCCACGCGTCGCGCATCGTGCGGCTGAGCGCCTCCACGCCTGGCCCCGTGCCGGCGAAGCGCTCCTGGCCGGGCGTATCGTAGGTGCCGAACACGAACGGCAGGTCGAGCGCGTGGCAGGCGCCCAGCTCACCGCGCAGCCCGGGCGAGCCGTACGTGAAGTGGTAGACGTAGGTCGGCGCGAGCGCTCGGTAGGCCTCGGCGAAGCGTAAGGTCGGCAGACGAAAGCGCCGGTCGCCGAGCAACGCGCGCAGCAGAGCGCGGTTGTCGTGCGGCAGCCCACGGCGCGCGCGCTACGCGCGGTAGACCTCGATCACGTGCGCCGGCGCCTTGGCCGCAAGCTCCTGGTCGGACAGCGGCGCCGACCAGCTGCGCACGTCCGCGGCCGCAAACAGGTTCCACTCGTCGCGGTTGTAGCCGATGATCAGCGGCACCGCGCTGGCCTGCCGCGTCGCGAGCGCGGTCCGCGGCTGGTCGCAGAACAGCGGCGAGGCCAGCGGCTGAAAGTGTGGCCAACGACTCCAGTCTGCTTCGGCCTTGCGCTGCGCCTGCAGCACCTCCTCCGTCGTGGCCGTCTGCAGACGGTCTGCACCGAGCGCTTGCGTAAACGTATCGCTCACGGTCTGCATCTTCTCGGCCGTGGGCAGCTCGAGCGTCAGCGGCGCGCTCTGCACGATCGCACGCGCGAACAGCCCGCGCGCGCTCGGCATCGCCAGCAGCAGGCACACCGAGCTCCCCCCTGCCGACTCGCCGAACAAGGTGACGTTGCGCGCGTCGCCGCCGAAGCGCGCGATGTTCGTGTGCACCCAGCGCAGCGCGGCCAGCTGGTCCAGCGTGCCGCGGTTGCGCTCGCCGATCGCGAGGTAGCCGAGCGCGCCGAGCCGGTAGTTGGTCGTCACCACCACCACGTCGTGCAGCACCGCCAGTCGGGCCGCGTCGTACAGCGGCGCCGACGCCGCGCCCACGGTGAATGCGCCGCCGTGGATGAAGAACATCACTGGCCGGCGCGCGCCATCGGCAATGGGCGTATACACGTTCAGGAAGAGGCAGTCCTCGCTCTGCTCGCCCTCGACGCCCACCCCGGGCGCAAAGACGGCGCCCTGCCGCGCGATGGCGCCGAAGCGCGTCGCATCGCGTACACCCGTCCAAGGCTCCGCGGGCTCGGGTACCCCGAAGCGCTGCGCCCGCGCGAACGGGATGCCGCGGTACACCCAGTGCCGCTCGCGCTGCTCACCCGCGAGCTTTCCATACTCCGTTTCGACCACGCCTGCTGCCATGCACGCTCTATAGACCACATCTCAGGATGCACGCGAGCGGCACGTGGGGGCATGGCGTATTGCGGGTGGTGCTTGACCCGCTTCGTGAGCGCATCCGATGATCTCGGTGACCGTGGCTTATTCCGTCCCCAACCGTGCCGGCAGGCAGACTCGCTGGCTCTGGCTCGCGCTGCTGCTCATGGGGGCGTGTGGTCGCCTGGGCGTCGAGCTGATCAGCTTTGCCACTGACAACGTGTGCGTGTTCGGCGTTTGCTCCAACGACA
>DASUME010000770.1:0-11496 GCA_036277895.1 Polyangiales bacterium | reverse complement strand
CGACGACGGCAAGATGAGCGCGGGCATCTGCGGCTGCGGCTTCGCCGACAGCTCGGATCAAGACGGCGACGGCACACCCGACTGCGACGATCGCTGCCCCAACGCGCCCGACCGCGCGTCGAACGGCAGCTGCGGCTGCGCAGCCGCCCGCGAAGATGGCGACGGCGACGGCGTGCTGAACTGCCGGGACCTGTGCCCGCGCGACGGCGCCAAGCAGCAGCCCCTGGTGTGCGGCTGCGGCATCGCGGACGGCGACAGCGACGGCGACGGAATGCCCGACTGCGCCGACGAGTGCCCCGACGACGCGACCAAGGTGGTGTCGGGCAAGTGCGGTTGTGGCGTGCCCGAGAACTCGCGCGACCATGACAACGACGGCAAGCTCGACTGTGTCGATCTCTGCAACGGCCTCGACGACGCGCGCTACGTGCCGATTACCAACTGCGGCGTCGGCTTCTGCTCCACCAACGCCACGCCATCCAGCTGCGCCAACGCGGTCGAGACCGAGTGTGTGCCCGGCCCGGCCAAGAGCGCGAGCGACGCGACCTGCGACAGCGTGGACGACGACTGCGACGGCGCGGCCGACGATGACTACGCGTCCTCCGCCACCAGCTGCGGCAACGGCAGCTGCGTCGCCCAGGGCACGCTGGCGTGCGTCGCGGGCAAGCCCGTCGACTCGTGCAAGCCACGCAATCCTGCGGTCAACGACATGACCTGCGACGGCCTCGACGACGACTGCGATGGCGTGCTCGACGAAGACTTCCAGCCGCGCGCGAGCACGTGCGGCTTCGGCGTGTGCGCCGCCAACGGCACGGTCACCTGCGTGGCTGGCGTCGAGCGCGACAGCTGCACCCCCGGCGCGGCGGCCGGCGTCGACACCAACTGCAACGGCATCGACGAGAACTGCGACGGCATGGTCGACGAGGGCTACGTCGGCGCGCCGACCAGCTGCGGCACGGGCGCGTGCGCGGGTACTGGCGAGTTCCGCTGCATCGAGGGCAGCGCGCAGGACTCCTGCCGCGTGGGCACGATGCAGCCGAACGATCCCACCTGCGATGGCGTCGACGACGACTGCGACGGCACCAAGGACGAGAACTACGCGCCCGTGCCGAGCGCGTGCGGCGTGGGCGCGTGCCGGCGCAGCGGCCAGATCAATTGCGTCAGCGGCCGCCCGAGCGATACGTGCCGCGCGGGCGCACCTGCCAGCGACAACAACTGCAACGGCATCGACGACGACTGCAACACTCAGGTCGACGAGGACTACGTGGTGCCCACCAGCACCTGCGGCCTCGGCGTGTGCCAGCGCAGCGGCGTGATCAACTGCGTCGCGGGCCAGCTCCAGAACACCTGCGTGGCCGGCGCGCCCAACAGCGCGAACGACGGCCCACCTGCGAACGGCCTCGACGACGACTGCGACGGCCAGGTCGACGAGGACGCGTGCGTCGACAGGACGCCGCGCACGTACTCGGTCGGCTCGTACGCGAACATCGCCGTGCCCGCGGGCTGCCTGACGGCGAGCGTGCGGCTGTGGGGCGGCGGCGGCGGCGCGGGCGACCAGACCTCGGTCGGCGCGACCGGCACGCCGGGCCGCGGCGGCTCGGGCGGCTACGTCGAAGGCGCGGTCGCGATCTCGGGCGCGCTCAACCTGTACGTCGGCAACGGCGGCGCAGGCTGCGGCTCCGGCGGCACCAACCCCGGTGCATCGACGTACAACGGCGGCGCGGGCGGCCCGGGCGGTATTGGCGGCTCCGCGCGCGCCGGCTCCAACGGCCAGGACGGTGTGGTCGCGGGCGGCGGCGCAGGTGCGACCGCAGGCTCCGGCAACGGTGGGCGCGGTTACTACGGCGGCGGCGGCGGTGGCACCGGATCCGCGGCCCCGTGGCCACCCTATCCGGGTGGCGGCGGTGGAGGTGGCGCGAGCTCCGTGCTGTTGGTCGGCTCCACACGTGCGCTCGTCGCGGGCGGCGGTGGCGGTGGCGGCGGCGTGAACGGCTCGTCGATCGCCTCGCGCGGCGGCGCGGGCGGCGAGGGCTGCAGCGGCGCGGGCTCGGCGCAGGACGGCGGCGGCGGTGGCGGTGGTGGTGTCTGCGTCGGCGGCACGTTCACGCGAGGCACGAACGGCGTACCGGCCAACAGCGGCGCGATCCCGGGCGGCCGCGCGATGGGCGGCACAGGCGTGTGCGGCGGCGGCGGCGGCGGCTACGCGACCATCACGTTCTCGCGCTAACGAGTCGGGCGCTGGTATGTCACGGGGCGTACGAGCATCAGGCCGGACAGCATGCACACCAGCTGCGCGCGCGTGTCTTCGCTGAGCCCACGCTGCGTCCACACGCGGCCCTCCAGCTCCACCGCGCCGAGCGGCTGCGCGCCGTCGATGCGGTAGCCGAGGGGCTCGTCACTCTTGTGGCCGGACTCGCGCTCGTGCAGCGGGCTCATGCGGTACGTCTGTCCCGAGAGCGTCAGCGTGCCCTCCTTCGCGTCGGCACCGATGTCCACGGTGAAGGTGTCCTTGCCGGGTGCTCCGCAGCGGCACGCGAGCTTGCCGGAGTACGAGGTGGTCGGCTTGCCTTGCTCCTGCGCGCAGTGTCCCTCGCGGTGGCTCGAGCCGTCCGAGAACGCGTAGGCGTAGCCGGTCAGCACGCGCTGGTTTCCGAAGCCGAACACCGAGTACCCGGTCTGCCGCACGGGCTCGCGCGCCACGTCGTCGATCCGGTACGGCCCCATCGAGAACGAGCTCCGCCCCTTGTTCACGCCCCAGCTGTGGCGATCGCTCGCGCTCAGTGGCTCGCTCTGCGCAGCGACGTCTGCAGGCGCGCGCATCGCCATGCCAGAGCAACCAGAGCAGGCGGACAACAGACCGAGCACGACATACCAGCTGGACTTGAACACCGCTCGAAGGTCTGCACTCGCGAGCGGCGACGCGCAACCGCCGTGATTCGTACACTTCGTGCCTTGACCTGTCCGGGGGCCCTGCTCCATGCTCTGCGCGTGCGTTCGACCTCAAGCCATCGCCACTGCCGAGTAAAGGCCGCGTCCGAGCGACGCGTGGCCTTTGGCATTTGGTGCTGGTTCGATTCGTCGAGCGCCTAACCGTTCCGTTCGGAAAGGGGGAGCTCAAGTTCCCCCCTTCGTGAGCGTGCTGCAAGCGCTGGGGTCCGACTTGGGCCAATCCGCATGCAGAAGCACAACGACTATACGTTTGGAGACAGCGATCGCGCGGCCGAGCGGCTGTACTGGTTGTCGCGCACCTTCGATGCGGAGACGCTCGCCTACGTGAAGCGGGCGGTTCGGCAGCAGCCGCGCTGTTGCGTCGACCTCGGCGCGGGGCCCGGTTACCTGACCCGTGGGCTGCATCACGCGCTGGAGTCCGGGAGCACGATCGGACTGGAGAGCTCGCCGCGCTTCGTCGAGCTCGGCGTGCGTGACCTCGAACCCGGCATCGCGCTGCTGCAGCACGACGTCACGCAGCCGCTGCCGGTGCGCGGTGACCTGATGACGGCGCGCTTCCTGCTCACCCACCTGCGCGATCCGCTCGCCGCGCTGCGCACCTGGCGCGCGAGCGAGCCCACGCTGCTGATCCTGGAGGAGCTGGTGGCGATGACGAGTGAGCTGCCGGTGCTGCAGCGCTACTACGAGCTGGTCGCGCTCGTGCAGCGCGCGGCGGGGCAAGACATGCACATCGGCACGCGGCTCGGCGGGCTGGCGCTGGCGGCGGGCTTCGCGCTGGAGAGCCACGCCGTGCAGCGGCTGGAGCTGCCCGTGCGCGCGATGACCAGGCTGCACGCGCTCAACCTGCCCACGCTGCGCACGCAGCCGATCGTGAAGGAGCGATTCGAGGAGGCCGAGCTCGACGCGATGCAGGTCGCGCTGCTCGATCTCGCCGAGGCAGGCTCAGGCGTGGTGCACGTCCACATGGCGCGCTGCCGCGCAGTGCTTGCGTAACCAGGGCAGGGCGCGCTCGAGTGGGAAGAAGGCGAGGTAGGCCGCGAACGAGAGCTGGTAGGGAAAGCCGATCGCCATCAGCAGCGCCACGCCGAGGTGAAAGCTCCACGCGCCGAGCACCCAGGGCAACGCGAGCCGCACGTGCAGCAGCGCGAGCGGGGCGCCGAGCTCCAGCAGCAGCGACATCCACGCCAAGCCCTTGAACGGCCAGGCCAGCGTGACCAGCCACGCACCGAGCGGCGCGTAGGTGGCGCCGAGCTCGATCTTGCGCACGTTGTCGTAAGCCACCTGCGCACGCAGCAGCTCGCCGTCGACCCAGGCCGCGCCGCCGAGCCGCAGCTTGGCGACGCCCGCCAGCACGTAGGTCACGACCGTGATCGCTGCCACCGTGCGCACCGCCCAGCCGTAGCGACCGTGCAGCTCCGTGCTGGACTTGCGGGGCGCGAGGGCGTCCGCGGCGGGCGCGAGCGCGAGCACGATCAGGTGCAGCGCGCACAGGTTCTCGGTGTGAAAGACCATGCCCCACGAGCTGCGGTACGCGGTCACCCACAGGAACGCGAGCGCGAACAGCGGCGCCGCGACGCGATAGAGGTAGCCCGCGGTGAACGCGACGCCGCTCGCGATCGCGAGCGCGAGGGCCGCGTACACGGCCCAACCCGGCAGAGGCGCAGCGAGCAGTTGCACCGGCCCCACGGGCGCGAATTCGGCCGCCGAGAAGCGCACCACAGACGTCAGGGGCAGCGCGCGCACGAGCAAGTACGCGACCGCGTAGATGCCCACGCCGATGCGCAGCAGGGCGAGCCGGGTCGCGGGCATCGGCGTGTACCAGAAGCTCATCGCCGGACCGCGCACAGGTAGAGCTCGTTGCGCTGTTCCGGGATCGGCCCCTCGGTGAAGTAGCGCACGGGATCGAAGCGCGCGCTCACGATGCGCACCTCGCGCACCCGCGCAAAGTCCGGATCTTTCGCCACGTCCTCCGCGACGCGCGTGCAAAGACGGTCTAGCGCCTCCGGCCCCGCCATCACCGCGCGCTTCACCGTCGCTGCGGCCTGCATGACCTCGTTGTGCGCCACGATCTCCGGTGGCAAGCGCACCGGCTCGCCGTCCGTGACACCCTCGACGAAGCTCAGCAGCGGCTTGCCGCGCGGGCGCGCGAACATCGGATAGGTCGAGAGTGGATAGGAGTCGTCGCCCGGATCGCCGAAGCCCGGCGCCGCGACGAGCGCGACCATGCCCAGTCCGAAGCCGTATGCCAGCAGCCGCGACATCAGCGCAACGCGAGCGCCTGCTTGCCATGGCCGAGCGCGGCCATCGCATGCTGCACGTAGTCGATCCGGATCTTGGGCGAGGCGGTGTGCTCCGAGAAGCCGCCGATCGCCTCGCCGTGCGCGCCGCACGCGAAGCACGTCTGCGCCGTCCACTGTTGCCGCATCAGCCAGCCCAACACCGTGCGCAGTGTGGCCTGATCCGGGCGCAGGTCCATGCCGCGCGCATGCTGGATCTCCAGCGACGCGGACATCACCTCGCCATAGCCCGCCGTGACCGCCGCGTGGGGCGGGAAGATGTCGCTCATGCTGTAGCCGCCCACGTGCTCCGGGCTCGCGTCCTCGCCGAGGATCCAGCGCGTCTTGAAGTGTGCATAGTCGAGGCACAGCTGCTCGTAGTCGTCGTTGCGGTGCGAGCGCAGCGCGGCGCGCGCGGCCAGGCAGTGCCAGTTTTCCTCCAGGTAGAACAGCGAGCGCAGCGGGCGCGGCCAGTAGTCGTTGCCGTAGTAGCGCATGGCGCGCTCGATGCCGTCGTGCAGTCGTTGCGCGTCCGGCCAGGCGGGGCTCGGGTGTGCGCGTACGATCTGCTCGGCCAGCACCAGGCCGAGCATCGCCTGGCCCCCCGCGTACAGGCTCTCGAACTCGCCGCGCGGCTTGCCGGTCGCGAACACGAACTCGGGGTAGAAGGCGCCGTTGTCGCGCTGGAGCGTGAGCAGGAAGCGCGTCATGCCCGCGATCAGCGCGTCGTACTTCGGGCCCACGGCATGGCGGCAGGCGGTGAACGAGATCAACGGCAGCGCGGTCGGGCCGATCTCCGCGACGTCCTCGCGCTCGCCGAGCATACGCAGCTCTCCATGCTGCTGCTCGTACGAGGCCAGCAGCCCCAGCGCGCGATCCGCCGGCTCGGCGACCAGCTCGGCCGGCAGCAGGTCGCACAGCGCGAACACGGTGCCCGCCTGGCGGCGCATGCTGACCATGCGCTCCTCGGTGCGGCCGTTGAACGGATCGAGCGTGTAGCGGAAGGTGCCGTTGGGGCGCTCCGCGGCCAGGATGTGCTTGCCGGCGGCGGCCACCGAACGGTCGAGCGCCGCGTCGTCGAAGGGCGCCTCGAGCGCGCGCCCGCGCACCAGCGGGATCAGCGTGTGCTGATCGATCACCCAGCTGGCGGTCTCGAAGCGCATCAGCGTGGCGTCCTCGGAGGTGTCGAGCGCGGACGCGAGCCCTGGCATGGAGACGCCGAAGCTGGCGTCGCGCATCGAGTCCATCGGATGGTTGGTGGTGAAGGCGTCGGACGCGACCAGCTGCCAGGGCGCGAGGCAGCGGTCGCTGGAGCACACGCCATCCAGGGCCGGCCGCAAGGCCAGGGCGTCGAGCAGCGGATGCAGGCGCGGGATCGTGTGGGTGGCCCGCACCAGGTCGAGCTTCACCGGCGCCGTCGGCGATGCCTGGTCGCGCAGCAGGGCCGCGAGCTGCGCCACCAGACCGCTCAGATCGGAGGTCTGCAGACAGACGGACAACGAGCGCTCGTGGAGATCGCGCGTCGTCACCAGAAGCGTCAGGTTGCTCGCGGGCGGCTGCGCACAGCGGAACGGGGCGCGCTGCAACACCGAGCGTGGCGGCTGGCCGAGGGGCGTTCCCGCGTGCTCGCGCGCGAGCGGCTGGAGCTGGCGTGCGAGCTCGTCGCTGGCGGCCCCGGCGACCGGGCGCAGCGCGCCGCTGCTGCGCAACGAGCAGGAAGTCAGCACTGCGAGCAGCGCGACCGCGCCCACGGCTAGCTTGCGTCGCCACAACCAGCCGGGCCGCACCACGGCGAGCCCCCAGGCCGCGATCGGCAACGTGAACAGCACGACCAAGCCCCAGATGCACGCGAGTGCCCCGGCGATGGCCTCCCCCAATCCACCGTAAATTTCTGCGACATAGGCGGCGCTATTCGCGATCACGAGGGTCAGGCCGAGCAGCCACGCGAGCGAGTAGAGCGCCGTCGCCGTCCAGACCTGGGCGCGCAGCCGCTCGCGGGGCAAGACCGCGAGCACCGCGAGCGCGAGGTGCAGAGCGACCAGGGGCCAGATCGTCAGCGCGAACCACGACGTGGGGACGGCGGGTCCGATCACGGCGACCGTCGCGAACACGAGCGCATGGATCAAGGTCGCGACGGCCAGTCCAGGGCGGCGCGAGGAGAGGGGGGCATGGGTCATCGGCGCCCCAATCGTTGCCTTCCGACACGCTTCGAGCAACCCCACCTCATCAGTCGTTCATGATCGAGGCGAAGCGCCGCGCGCCTGTTGATACGTGTGCAGACCTTACTCTCTATGTAGAGACAAAGTGCGGACGTGATCGAAAGTCCACTCACTTGACACTTATGCCGTCCTGGTTATCGGGCTAGTTGCCACCGCCCTGCTGGTCGAGATCGACGGCACGAAGATCGACAACGTGAAGGACTACCTGGTCGAGTCGGACCTCTTCGAGGTCACGCTGCCGGCCGACAACATCTACGGCGAGCCCGCGGGTCGCCTGCTCAAGCCGGTCGCGGAAAAGGGCATCTGGCTCGCGCTCACGCCGTTCAACCCCGGCAAGCACACCATTCGCTGGAAGGGCACCGTCGGCGACTACGTCCAGGACATCACGTACAACATCACGCAAAAGTACACGCCCTGAGCCTCATGGCGCGGCCACGGCCTCGCTCATCGCGCGTTCGAGGCCGCGCTTGTCGCGGTGCACGTGGATCAAGTTTCCGAGTGCCAGGTTCGCGACCGTGACGCCCATCGCGACCAGCGGCAGCGTCACGCCGATGTGCAGCGCGGACTTGGGCTTGTTGCGCAGCACCCACGCGGTGAGCTCGGTGCGGCAGCTGGTCTCGTAGCCGGTCATCATCAGCCAGTCGTGGATGCCGTGCAGCAGCGCGACCTGCCCGTACATCGGGTCGGCGCGCGCGATCAGCAGGTCGGACATGTCGCGCGTCATGTGGCCGCGCATGCAAGTCGCGTAGACGTGCGGGGCGACTTGCCACCAGGCGAAGGTGCCGCGATCCGTCGTGACACGCGCTGCGTCGGAGGGCGGCGTGAGCGTCGCCCGGGTCCCGGTCATTGCGGCAGCCATTAGCACACGTCCAATGTCCGGGACGGGCCTGACCTGTGGAAGCGCACTGCTATCGAGGTTACCGATCGGACTCTTTTGCGATCGTGAACAGCACGCTGATCGGACGGTGATCGGAGAGCTGGTTTCCGGCCGCGTCGGTGAACTTGGCGCCTTCGACCCGGTACTCGCTCGCACGTAGGGCAATGCCGTCGCCGTTGCGATAGAGGATGCGGTCGATGCGATCGCAAGCCGGGTCGTCGAGGTCGGTTGCCGAGCAGGTCACCATGCTGTCCGGGCTGGGCCGAACGCCGCCGCGCAGCAGCTCGACCCAGACGTCGGTCAGGCCCGCGCCGTCCACCAGCTCGGGCAGGTTGTCGCCTGCGCGCGTGTAGCGGGCGTTGGTGTCGCCGGCGACGATCACCGCGCGCCCGTCCGAGCGCTCGCGGATCGCCTGCGCGAGCTGGCGCAGGTTGTCGGCGCGCGCGCGCTGATCGAGGGCGCTCGAGCCGGCGTCCGCGTGCAGATCGTAGATGTCGATGCTCGTGCCGTCGACGTCGATGCGCGCGAAGCTGAAGCCCTTCGGCGTGAGGCAGTCGCTGCCCTGATCGAGCGTTCCGTTGCACTCGGTCCACTTCACGCGCGTGAGCTCGCTGAACGGGTAGTCGCTCAGGAAGTTCAGGCCATCGCCCAGGGACTGGCCGCGGGTATCGGACGGCGACTGGTACGGGTGCATCGCCATGCTGACGATCTGCGCGTGGTAGGTGAAGTCTTCCTGCAGCAGCGCCAGGTCGTAGCCGTTCAGGAGTGGGCTGATCAGCGGGCTGTTCTTGGCGGGCGTCGAGCTGGAGAGGCCCTCTGGCAGTCCGGCTACGTTGTACGTCAGGACACGCAGCGGCGTGCCCGCAGGAGCGTTCGCGTCCGGCGCGCCGGCGTCGTCCGCGGCGCTGTCCTGGCCGGGCACCCGCGCGTCCAGGCGGCCCGTCCGGGCGTCGATCTGCGCGTCGCGGACTCGCGCGTCCACGGGATCAGTGAGCTCCGGGGCTGGGTCGCCCGCCATGTCGTCACTGCATGCTGCGGCCAATGCACAGGCCAGCAACCAAGTCTTACGCATCCTCTGCGGCTAACACGGAGCCCCTGCGCAGGTCGAGCGACAAGCTCACGGAGCGCGCGCGCCGAGCAACTGCACCAGCTGCGGCCGGTTGCTGAGCAGGTCCGCCAGCGTGTACGCGTCGAGCGCCGCCACGAACGCGCTGCGCGCCTCGACCAGCGCGCGCTTGAGCTTGCACGCGGGCACGAGCGGGCAGGTGTTGGTCTCCAGCTCGAAGCACTCGAGCAGGTTCATGTGCGGCTCGGTCTCGAGGATCAGCTGTCCCACGCGGATCGAAGCCGGCGTGCGCGCCAGCGTGAGCCCGCCGGTCTTGCCGCGCTGTGCATGCACGTAGCCGCGCTGGGTCAACCACTTGGTGACCTTGGCCATGTGGTCCGACGACACCCCGTAGGCATCGCTGATCTGCGAGGACGGCACCACACGCTCCGGGTGCGAGCCCAGATAGATCAGCGTGCGCAAAGCGTAATCGGAGAAGAGCGTGAGTTGCACGAGCCAGCCATGGTGCGCGCATCGGCAGGCATTCGCAAGCGCGCGCGCTCTTCCCCTTTGCACGTAATAGGTTCTTGAATTACCTAATATCGCATCCCCCCACTGGAGTGTGCCGATGTCTCTCGATATCCCCCTGCTGCGCAGCAGCTTCGAGCTCGTTACCGAACGCCAACCCGAGCTGACCGTGCGCTTCTACGACATCCTGTTCACGCGCTATCCGCAGGTGAAGCCGCTGTTCGGGCGCAACTCGGGCACGCAACAGGCGCAGATGCTGACGCAGGCACTGGTCGCGGTGCTCGATCGCCTCGAAGACGCGCCGTGGCTCAGCCAGACGCTCGGCGCGATGGGCAAGAAGCACGTGGACTACGGCGTCACCGACGAGATGTACGGCTGGGTCGGCGCGAGCCTGCTGGCCGCGATCGCCGAGGCCGCGGGCTCCGACTGGTCGCCGGAGCTGGAGCGGGCCTGGTCCGCCGCGTACGGAGCGATCGCCGGCTTGATGCAGGCAGGGGCTAGATGAGCGACGCGCGCACGCTCTGTAGATAGTCGCGAAGTGTGCCCGGCGCCTTGCCGGTGAGCTGCGCGACGGCGTCGCTGACCGACGCGAGCTCGCCCTTGGCGATCGCCACGTCGAACGACTTGTAGAGCGCGGCCTGCGCGGGCGGCAGGCCGTGCGCGACCAGCGCCTTGGCAAAGTCATCCGGCGGTACCGAGACGTGCGCGAGCGGCTTGCCGGTGACCTCGCTGACGATCGCGACCAGCTGATCGCTGGTCAACGCCTCGGGCCCCGTCACGTCGACGATCCGATCTGCCTGCGTGCGGGCCGTGAGCGCGGCGGCGGCAGCGCGCGCGCAGTCCTCGCGGCTCACGAACGCGGTCTTGCCGTTCGCGCGTGCGTCGATCAGCTGCCCGGTCTTGAGCGCGTTGGGCAGCGTGAACAACAGCAGGTCCATGTACAGGTTGTTGCGCAGGATGGTGTGGCCCAGACCGCTCGCGATCAGCGCGCGCTCCGTGGCCGCGTGCTCGGGCGCGATCGAGACCACCGAGCTGGGCGCGTTCGGTAGCGACGTGTACACGACGTGCTTCACGCCTGCCTTCGCCAGCGCGGCGATCGCGCGTTCATGCTGCGCCACACGCTTGCCGATCGCGTCCGTGCTGATCAGCAGCGCACGCTCCACACCCGCGAAGGCGCCCTCGAGGCTGGCCGTGTCGTCGAAGTCCGCTCGCCGCACCTCGACGCCGTCGAGCGCGAGCTTGGCGGGATCGCGCGTGGCGGCCACGATCGGGCCCGCGTTCTGCGCGCGCAGCAGCTCCACCACCCGACGTCCGAGCTGTCCGGCAGCGCCCGTCACCAAGAGTCTTCCTGACATGATTTGGCTCCCTCTGTCGAAGCAGGATGGCGCTAAATCCTCGTTGCAACAATGGTTCTCTTCGGGCATCAGTGGTGCAGCATGGCAACAATCGATCTGAACCTCGTGCGGGCGCTGGTGGCGGTGCACGAGCACGGCAGCTTCTCGGTCGCGGCAGGCAAGCTCGGGGTGCCGCGCTCGACCGTCAGCCGGGCGGTGTCCGCGCTCGAAGATTCGCTCGGCGTGCTGCTGTTTCAGCGCACCACACGCC
>DASUME010000769.1:0-3344 GCA_036277895.1 Polyangiales bacterium | reverse complement strand
ACTCGACCATCTATATTGCGGCTCCCTTCACCGAGTGGATGGACAGGAAGCTGTTCTCCAAGGCTTGATAGCCTCGTGGACAGCGTCAGCTCCGATCACCTCAATCGAGACAGCGAGCGAAGCGAGCCCGCGGTGGGGTGGGACCCGGCCGGCTCCCGCCGGACGGGCGGGGAGGGCGCGTGCCCTCCCCGTGCGGAGCGGAGCGACGCGATGATCACCGATAGCGAGATCCCGCCGCCGCTGAGCGTGTCGCCGGCTTGCCCGCAGCACACGCACACGCGCTACGAGCTCACGCCGCAGGACCCGCTGCGCGCGGGGGAGCTCGGGCGCTCGCTGGCGATCTCGCCCCTGATCGCGCAGGTACTGCTCAACCGCGGCATCGCGCTGCCCGAGCCCGCCAAGACCTTCCTGGCGCCCAAGCTCGCGCACCTCACGCGCCCGGACGGAATGGCCGACCGCACGATCGCCGCCGAGCGCCTGGCCGAGGCCGTGCGCAAGCGCGAGCGGATCGTGGTGTTCGGCGACTACGACGTCGACGGCACCACCAGCGCGGCCATCCTCTCCGGCATCCTGGAGCAGCTCGGGGGCGACGTGCGCACCTTGCTCGCCAACCGCTTCGACGGCGGCTACGGGCTGAGCGACCCGGCGCTCGATCGGTGCCTGCGCGAGCAGCCGCGTGTCCTGGTCACCTGCGACTGCGGCTCCAGTGACCACGCCCGCGTGCAGCGCGCGCACGACGCCGGGGTCGACGTGATCGTGATCGATCACCACCTCGTGCCGGCCAAGCCGCTGGCGGCGGTGGCGTTCCTGAACCCGCATCGCCCGGTGTGCGGCTTCCCGTACAAGGGCCTGTGCAGCGCGGGGCTCGCGCTCAGCATGGGTGCGGCCTTGCGCCAGGTCATGAAGGCGGACCTCGACATCCGGCCCTGGCTCGACCTGGTCGCGCTCGGCACGATCGCGGACGTGGCGCCGCTCGACGGCGACAACCGCGCGCTCGTGCGCACGGGCCTGCAGATGTTGTCGGCCGACGACGCGCGCCCCGGCATCGTGGCGCTGCGCGAGCTGGCCAAGATCCGGCCGGGCACCGCGCTCGGCGCGATCGACGTCGCGTTCCGCATGACGCCGCGCTTGAACGCGGCCGGGCGGCTGGGTGATCCCGCGATCACGCTCTCGCTCCTGCGCGCGCAGAGCCTGACCGAGGCGCGCCTGATCGCACTCGAGATCGAGCGCCTCAACAACGAGCGCAAGCTGCTGGAGCGCCACGCCACCGAGGCCGCGATCGCGCAGCTCGGCTCCACGAGCCGCGAGCGCGCCGGCATCGTCGCGGCGGGCGAGGGCTGGCATCGCGGCGTGGTCGGCATCAGCGCCGCGCGCCTGGTCGACCGCTACCAGCGGCCCGCGCTCGCGATCGCGCTGCACGGTGAGCTCGGCCATGGCAGCGGCCGCGCGCCGGACGGCTTCCCGCTGCACGCGGCGCTCTCTCGCGCGGCCCACTTGCTCGAGGGCTTCGGCGGCCACGATGCCGCCGTCGGCCTGACCGTGCGCGCAGATCGCATCGACGCCCTGCGCGAGGCGTTCGAGCAGGCGTGCGCGGAGCTCACCACGCAGCGCGAGGACCCGCCCGTGCACGTCGACGCGAAGCTCGCCGGCGACCACGGCTACACGCTGCCCCGCGCCTCGGAGCTCGGGCTGCTCGAGCCGCTCGGGGAAGGAAACCCCGAGCCGGTGTTCGAGATCGAGGCCGAGCTGGTGCGCGCCGAGATCGTCGGCAGCGATCACCTGAAGCTGTCGCTGCGCGCCGGCGGCGGTGAGCTGAGCGCGTTCGGCTTCGAGATGGGCGCCCACCGCGCCAACCTGCTCACGCCGCGCGTACGCGCCTGGGGCTCCCTGCGCGCCGACACCTACCGCGGCAACGAGCGCGTCGAGCTGCGCCTGCTGCAAGTCGAAGCCGTCTAGTGTCCTGAGTCAGAAATTCGTGCGCAGATGCGCGAGGATTTTCGAGTCGGATCCCGTCGCGGCGCCCGCAGGAATACGGACGTATTCCGAGGACGGCGCGGCGGGAGGCGGCCGAAAGGACCGCGCAGTGCGTGCGAATTTCTGACTCAGGGCACTAGCGCGCGGAGGGACGCCAGCGCGGGTTCTTGGACGACAGGTCCGCCGCGTAGAAGTCGTCCTTCAGCTTGCCCACGGGCAGCCCGGCGTACGCGCGCAGGGTGCGCGTGATCCATTTCTCGATCTTGAGCACGACCAGCTTCTTGCGCAGGCGGCCCTGGGTGTCGCGGTTCAGGATCGTGGGCAGCGTGTTCAAGGTCAGGATCTCGTCGATCGCCGAGGCCGCCATGTTCTCGCGGCCCTCCTCGCTGGAGTAGAAGTGGCTGACGCAGAACAGCACGCGCCTGGGCCTGCCGTGACGCAGCGCCTCGCACGCCTTCACGATCGTGGAGCCGGTGCGCACCATGTCGTCGAACACGATCACGTCCTTGCCCGCCAGGCCCGCGAGCGAGACCGGCGAGTCTGCCGCCACCTCGATCGCCACGTTGCGCTCGCCGACGCGCTCCTTGGACAGCTTGCAGATGCCCGCGTTCGGCAGCGCCAGCGCCTTGTGCATCGTCTCCACGAACTCGACCGCGCCCTTGTCCGGCGCGCACAGCACCAGGTTGTCGCCGCCGGTGCCGAGGTCGACGATGTCGCCGTGCTGCAGGTAGTGCGCGTAGACCTCGGCCGGGATCAGGTTCGTGAAGTCGCCGCCGAAGGTGCTGCGGAAGACCTCCTGCACCGAGTGCGAGTGGTTGTGCACCGTGATCACCGCGTCCACGCCCGCGGTCTTGAGCAGCTGCGCGTACAGCAGCGAGCTGAAGGGCTGCCCGTCGAACTTCTTCAGGTCCTTCACGTCCCGCGGGTGCGCGGTGACGCCGTGGTGAGGCAGCGGTCCGCGGTCCTGCGCCGAGTAGAACAGGTCGGGCTCCACCAGCACCACACGCTCGGCGCCGTTGTCCTTGGCCGCGCGCGCGATCAGGTAGTTGCGCTGGGCGAGCGCCTGCCGCGTGTTGCTGTCGCCGTCGACCGAGACGATCACCACCGTCGCCCCGTCGAGCCGCTCGCCGATCCCGCTCATCTCGTGCTCGTCCGAGATGAAGCGGGGGCAGAACTCGCCGTTGGCGAAGTTCTTCAGCGAGATGATGTCCGACAGGTCGGCGTGCTGGCCGAACGCGTGGGCGACGTCGATCGCGAATGGGTCTTCGGAGACATTGCCTACGATCACGACTCTTTTCATGGCCGCGAGCCTAGCCGACCGGCCTTGTCCACGCATCGGCGGGGTGGCAGAGCGACGGCGCGGGCGTGTC
>DASUME010000768.1:0-2383 GCA_036277895.1 Polyangiales bacterium | reverse complement strand
CCCGGATGGTGCCGTGAAGGCGGTGCGCACCGCGCGCGATGACGCGGCCACCCCGGACATCGCATGCTGCGTACGCCGCGAGCTGCAGCAGCTGCGCTTCCCCGCCCCCGGCCGCCCGATCGCACTCGAGCACGTCGCCAGCTACGACCCACGCTCGCTGCAGGAGCGCTACGCCGGCTCACTCGGCAAGGAAGACCTCCGCGCGGTGGTGCAGGCGCACGACGCCGAGCTGCGCCCCTGCTTCGACGCGTCGGTGCAGCAGGGCCTGACGCACGGCGGCCGCGTGGCGGTGTCGTTCGTGATCGGGCCCGCGGGCGACGTCACGCGCGCGAGCGTGGTCGAAGACACCGTGGGCTCCCCCAGCGCCGCCTGCTGCGCGGTCGCGAAGGTGCGAGGCTGGCAGTTCCCGAAGCCGAACAAGGGCGGACCGGTGCACGTGACGTATCCATTCGACGTACAGCTCGGGCAACCATGATCACTCGCCCCGATGGCCCACGCGGCGACCCGCTGCTCGGCTCCGCACGCGCGATCTTTCGCGACCCGCTCAAGTTCAACTGCGGCATGCTGCAGTACGGCCCCCTCGCGCACGCCAGGGTGGGACCGGCCCACCTCTACCTGATCCGCGATCCCGCGCTGATCGAGCAGTTCTTGATCGGCGAGCACGCGCGCTGCGTGAAGGATCGCAACACGCGCACGCTCGGCCTGCTGCTCGGCCAGAGCTTGCTCACCAGCGACGGCGAGGCGTGGAAGCAGCGGCGCAAGTTCGCGGCGCCAATGTTTCAGCCCAGGCGCGTCGACAGCTACGCCGCCACGATGCGCGCGGTGGCCGAGGCGTACGCGCGCACGCTGCGCCACGGCGAGCGGCGCGACTTCCACGCGGACTCGATGCGGCTGACTTTGGAGATCGCGGGGCGCACGCTGTGCGGCGTGAGCCCGGGCGCAGAGGCCGAGCGCTTTGGAGCGCTGCTCGAGGTGTTGGTCGACTACTTCGAGCAGCGGCTGTTCTCGTTCGAGCGCTTGGTTCCATTCGGTGTGCCGACGCGCGGGCTACGGCGCTTTCGTGCGGCCAAGGCGGAGCTCGACGCGCTGCTGCGCACGCTGGTCGCACGCGCGGGCGACGGCGATCACCTGCTGGCGCGCATGAACCGCGCACGTGAAGAATCCGGCATGAGCGAGCAGCAGATGTTCGACGAGCTGCTGACGATGTTGCTCGCGGGTCACGAGACCAGCGCGCTCGCGCTCTCGTTCACCATCTACCTGCTGTCCGCACATCGCGTGGAACGGGAGCGCGCGCGCTCTGACGACGCGTACCTCGACGCCGTGCTGCGCGAGAGCATGCGCCTCTACCCGCCGGCGTACGCGCTCGGCCGCGAGGTGATCGAAGACTTCGAGCTCGACGGCTTCCCGATCCCGCGCGGCAGCAACCTGGTGGTCAGCCCGTACGCGACCCACCGCAACCCGGCGTACTTCGCGGAGCCCGAGCGCTTCCGGCCCGAGCGCTGGCTCGATGGCTCGCTGAGGGACTTGCCGCGCTGCGCGTACATGCCGTTCGGGGCGGGACCACGCTTCTGCGTGGGCACGCACTTCGCGTGGCTGGAGGCGACGCTGGTGCTGAAGGCTCTGCTGCAAGCGGCGGACTTCGACGTGGAGCCGGGCTTCGAGCTGGCGCTGTCCGCGGTGGTGACGCTGCGCCCGCGCGCCGGCATCCCGGTGCGGGTGTCAGCGCTCGCGTAGCTTGCGCAGCGAGGCCTCGAGCGCGGCGCTGAGGTCTTGCTCCGTGGCGGGCTCGTCGTACTCGCTGTACGCGAACGCTTTGGCGATCACGCGGTTCACGTAGCTGCCTTTGTCGGGCGTGCGCAGCAGGAACTGGTGCACGTCGCCGGGCACGCCGCGGTAGCGGTAGACGCGCCCGCCGCGGAACTCCAGCTCGAGCTCCAGCGTACTGGCATCGTAGCCGACGGACGTGATCGCTTGCGAGGACACGGGGGTGCGCTGCATGACTGAGGAGGTTCGCTCGCGGCCGCGCGCCACGTCCAGTTCCCGGCTGGACCGTGCGCGCTCGCAATGGGAAGGTGCAGCATGCTGTCTCGTTTGAAAGACGTCGCCGTCTTGCTCATGGTCTGCGGCTGTGCGGCCAAGGAGAGCGCGCCCCCGAACGCGCGCAAGATCCACGAGAAGCTGCTCACGCTCGACACGCACCTCGACACGCCCGCCGCCTTCGCGAGCGGCTGGGACATCATGAGCCAGCATCGGTTCGCCGAAGATCTGTCGCAGGTCGACTTCCCGCGCATGAAGAAGGGTGGCCTCGACGGCGGCTTCTGGGCCATCTACACGCCGCAGGGCCCGCGCACCCCGGAGGGCAACGCCAACGCGCGCGACACGG
>DASUME010000767.1:0-13938 GCA_036277895.1 Polyangiales bacterium | reverse complement strand
GAGCTCCACGCGCTCGCCGCGCTCGTCGACGCTACAGAGCCGATCGATGTCGGCCAGCTTCAGGTCGGTCAGCACCGAGAGCGTGATGCGCTGCTGCGGCGTCCGCATTCCGTCGCTCGGGTTCGGCAGCGCGGCGATGTGATCGTTCAGCGCATCGACCTGGTAGATCACCGAGCGCGGGTTGCTCTCGTCGGTCAGCAGCAGATCCACGACCGGTGCCACCTGCAGCGTCGCGAGGTAGCGGCGGCGGTAGGTCATCACGCTGTCGGCGATCTCGAGCACGGCCTCCAGCAGCGGCCCCTCGCGCTCGCAGGTCTCGGTGAGCGCGCCGCGCAGCAGCATCAGCAGCGTCATCGCGCGCTCCACGCGTCGGCCCAGGTCGAGGAAGCGCCACGCCTGGCCGCGCGTCATCGACTCCATGACCAGACCGCTGAATGCAGCCAGCCGCACCACCACGCGATTGAGCACGTCGTGCACGGTGCCGATCGGATCGCGCGCGATGTCTTCTTCGCCTGCGCTGACGTCGTCGTCGAGCGCGGCCAGGATGCGCCAGGTGTCCGTGCTGATGCGGTCGCGCACCATGCGGCCGGTGCGCAGCGTGGAGCGCAACGCGGAGCGCAGGCTGCCCTGGCTGCCTTCGTCGAACACGCTCGCCACCAGCTGATCGGTGATGCCCTTCAGGTCGAGCTGGCTCGGGTCGAGCAGCTCGCCCGTGTAGATCAGCGACGTCTGCGCGGACAGCGCGCGCAACAGCGGCATGATCTCGCCCGTGTAGTCGATGTCCGCGTCGCTGCCGAGCTCGGCGATGCGCGCCGAGACCACACGCGCCAGGCGCGCCGCCCCCTCCGCACGCTCGGCATAGCGCCCGAGCCAGTACAGATCGTCGGCCGCGCGGGACGGCAGATCGCTGCCACCGCGCGAGAGCGTGACCGGGCGGTTGACGGGCGGCAGCAGGCTGAAGCTGGTGACCGGGCCGTCCGAGAGCACCCAGGTGTCCTTGCTGCCAGCGCCCATCTGCATCGACAGCTCGGTGCCCGCGCGCGCGTTCGCGACGCGCGACAGGCCACCCGGCATGACGATGAAGTCGTCGCGGCCCGAGACCGCGAAGCAACGCGTCACCAGCGCGCGCGGCTCGAGCGCGCCCTCGCGCATCAGCGGCGTGGTGGAGGCGTGCACGTACTCCTGGATCACGTAGCGGCGCGGCTGCGCCTCGATGCGCTGGCGCAGCTCCTCGCGGGCCGCACGATCGAGCTCCGCGGTGAAGATCGGCTGCACGAAGCCGGTGGCGAACGTCTGCTTCACGACCGCGTCGTCGAAGAAGCTGAAGCCCTCGCGCCGCGCGTCGTCGTCGCCACACCAGAAGGTGCGCACGGACTCGAGCAGCAGCTCCTCGCCGAGCAGCGAGCGCGCGAGCCGCGGCAGGTAGGGGATGAACGCCGGGCTCTGCAGCAGGCCCGTGCCGAGCGGCGACGCGATCGCCACGTTGCCCGCGCGGGCGGCCTGCACGAGGCCGGGCACACCCAGCATCGACTCCGGGCGCAGCTCCAGCGGATCGCAGTAGTCGTCGTTGACGCGGCGCAGGATCACGTCGATCGGCGACAGGCCGCCGAGCGTCTTCAGGAACACGCGGTCTTCGCGCACCGTCAGATCGCCGCCGTTGACCAGCGTGTAGCCGAGGTACTGAGCCAGGTACGCCTGCTCGAAGTAGGTGGCGTTGTCCGGGCCGGGCGTGAGCAGCACGATGCGCGGGTTGTCGCGGTTGTGCGGCGCGAGCGTCTGCAGCGTGTGGCGCAGCGCGCGAAAGAACGGCGCCAGGCGCTCCACGTGGCAGTCGCGGAACGCCTCCGGCAGCGCGCTGGAGATCACGATCCGGTTCTCGAGCGCGTAGCCGGCGCCGCTCGGCGCCTGCGTGCGGTCCTCCAGCACGCGGAAGGTACCGCGCGTGTCGCGGATCAGGTCTGCGGCGTAGAGCGGCAGCCACGAGCCGCGCGGCACGTTGATGCTGTGCACCGCGCGCAGGAACGACGGGTTCTCGAACACCAGCTCGGGCGGCAGCGTGCCGTCCGCCAGCGTGCGCTGCGGGCCGTAGAGATCGTGCAGCAGCGCGTCGAGCAGGCGCGCGCGCTGCCCGAGCCCCGCCTCCACGCTCTCCCACTCCGCCGGCTCCCACAACACCGGGATCGGCGACAGGTTCCACGGCCGCTCCACGCCGCGGGGATCCCCGTAGACGTTGTAGCTGACGCCGTTCTCGTGCAGCTGGTGCTTCGCCTTGTCCCAGCGCCGCTCCAGCTCCTTCGGCCCGATCGCCTCCATGTGCTCGAAGAACTTGTGCCAGTGCGGGCGCAAGCTCCCGTCCAGAGCCTTCAGCTCGTCGTAGACCCCGGACGGAGGCGCGTAGGAGGCGGTGAGTGTGGACACCCGCTTGGGAGGAGATTCGGCGAGCATCAGCTCACAATGTTAGGGAGCTGGGCGCCTCAGGTCGAGCGTCAGGGGGAACTCTTCGCTGCGGACCAGGGGCGGCACCGGGGTGCGACCGAGGCTGTGCCCGAACGGGAAGAAGCGCGAGACACGGCGGCTCTCCGCCTCCAGCGCGTTGCGGGGGAACTTCTCGTGGGAGAGCCCACCAGCATGGGCCACGTGATAGGTACAACCCCCCAAGGAGCGCTGCGACCAGTCATCGAGCAGGTCGAACACCAGGGGCGCGTGGACCGGTATCGTCGGGTGGAGCGCCGTGGGCGGTTGCCAGGCGCGATAGCGGACGCCGGCTACATATTCGCCGACGGTGCCGGTGGGGTGCAGCGGCACGCGACGGCCGTTGCAGGTGACCGCGTGGCGCGGCTCGACCATGTTGCGCACCAGCACCTGGATACGCTCGACCGACGAGTCGACGAAGCGCACCGTGCCGCCGCCGCCCGGCTCCTCGCCGAGCACGTGCCAGGGCTCGATCGCCTGACGCAGCTCGATCTCCACGCCCGAGCTGGCCACGCGGCCGAGGAACGGGAAGCGGAACTCGTACTGCGGCTCGAACCAGCGCCCGTCGAACGGGAAGCCCGCGTGGCGCAGGTCCGCGATCACGTCGTCGAAGTCCGTGTGCACGAAGTGCGGCAGCATGAAGCGATCGTTCAGGCCGGTGCCCCAGCGCACGACCTTGCGCTCGTAGGGCTCACGCCAGAACCACGCGAGCAGGCCTCGGATCAACAGCTGCGCGGCCGCGCTCATGCGCGAGTCGGGCGGCATCTCGAACGCACGCAGCTCGAGCAGGCCCTGGCGTCCCGAGCCCGAGTCCGGGCTGTACATCTTGTCGATGCACATCTCGGTGCGGTGCGTGTTGCCGGTGACGTCCGTCAGCAGGTGACGGAACACGCGATCGACCAGCCAGGGAGGAGGTGTCTGGCCCTGGTTCTTGAGCGCGCCGTACGCGATGTCGAGCTCGTACAGGCTGTCCATACGCGCCTCGTCCATACGCGGCGCCTGCGACGTGGGACCCACGAACAAGCCCGAGAATAGGTACGAGAGCGAGGGGTGGTTCAGCCAGTAGCTGGTGAAGCTACGCAGCAGATCCGGCCGGCGCAGGAACGGCGAGTCGCTGGGCGTGGGGCCACCGAGCGTGATGTGGTTGCCGCCGCCGGTGCCGGTGTGGCGGCCGTCGACCATGTACTTGGAGCTGTCGAGCTTGCACTCGCGCGCCTCCTCGTAGATGGCCGTGGTGTTCGCGACCACCTCGCGCCACGAGCGCGCGGCGTGCACGTTGACCTCGATCACGCCGGGATCGGGCGTGACGCCGAGCTTGTCGAGCCGGTAGTCGCTGGGCGGGTGGTAGCCCTCGATGTGCACCGGTAGCTTGAGCGACGCGGCCGCCTCTTCGACGTTGGCGATCAGATCGAGGTACTCCTCGAGCAGCATCACCGGCGGCATGAACACGTGCAGGCGTCCCTCGCGCGGCTCGACGCAGATCGCGGTGCGCACGAGATCGGCGTACGACTGGCCGATGCCAGGCACGGGCGGATTGCCCTGCTCTCGGCGTGCCGCGCCGACCTTGCCGGGCTTCGGCTCTGCGAGCTCCTTGCGCGAGGGCAACACCGTGCGCGGTGCGAACGGATCCTTCTGCACGAACAGCTCGGTGTCGCCCTTGCTCTGCCAGGGCAGCGAGTCGAGCGGCAGGCGGTAGCCCATCGGCGAGTCACCGGGCGTCAACAGCATGCGCTCGTCGCGCAGGAACCACTTGCCGCTCTGCCAGGTGATGCGGTCGCGATCCCACCAGGGACGGACCGGCAGGACATAGCCGGTGGTGGCACTCAGGCCGCTCATAAAGATGCGGCGCAGGCGATCGCGCTCCTGCTTGTCCTCCAGCTTGGACTCGAAGGGGTCGACGTTGATCGGCAGCCGCTTCTCGCGCCACAGGTAGTAGAAGACGTCTTCGGTGGCCGGGATGATGAACTGGTCAGCCACCTGCAGGCGCTCGGCCAGCGCCTTCATCAGCGCGCTGGCTTCCTTGTCGCCATGCTTGTAGGAGAACTTCTCGTCTGCGATCAGCGCCGGGTCCTTCCAGATCGGCTCACCGTCGCGACGGAAGTAGCAGCTGAACGCCCAGCGTGGCAGCGGCTCGCCGGGGTACCACTTGCCCTGTCCATAGTGGAGCAGGCCGCCCGGCGCGAAGCGGGCCATCAGGCGCTTGATCAGCTTGTCGGCGTAGATGCGCTTGGTGGGACCGACCGCGCCGGTGTTCCACTCGTCGCCCTCGGGATCATCCATGGCGACGAACGTGGGCTCGCCGCCGAAGGTCAGGCGGACGTCGCCCGCGACCAGCGATCGCTCGACCTGGTCGCCGCACGCGATCAGCTGCTCCCACTGCTCGTCGCTGAACGGCTTGGTGGGGCGAGGCCGGTCCTCGATGCGCGTGATCGACATCTCGAACTTGAAGGTCTCCTTGACCTTCTCGTCCTCGTCCTCGGACTGCCACGAGTACGAGCCGGTGACCGGCGCGGCCGAGCCGGGCTCCGCGGTGCACGCGAGCGGGATGTGTCCCTCGCCGCACAGCAGGCCGCTGGTGGAGTCGAGGCCGATCCAGCCTGCGCCGGGGAGGTAGACCTCGGTCCAGGCGTGCAGATCGGTGACGTCTTGAAGCACGCCGACGGGGCCCTCGACCGGCTTCTGGTCGGCGACCAGCTGGATCGAGTAGCCGGACACGAAGCGCGCGGCCAAGCCGATCTCGCGGCAGGTGTTGACCATCAGCCAGGCGAAGTCGCGGCAGGAGCCGTGGCCGCGCGTGAGCGTCTCCTCGGGCTCGAACACGCCCGGCTCCATGCGGATGTCGTACTTCAGCGTGCGCTGGATCAGCTGATTGATATCGACCAGCACGTCGATCGTGCGGCGCTCGGGCCGCACGATGTCGTCGCGCACGCGGGCGACCAGCTGCTGGAAGCGCGCCCCGCCGTCCGTCTTCTCCAGGTACGGCGCAAGCTCACGCTTGAGCTCGGCCTCGTAGTCGAACGGGACGTGCTCGGCGTACTCCTCCAGGAAGAAGTCGAACGGATTGATGGTGGTCAGGTCGGCCACCAGATCGACCTCGAACTTGAACTCCCGCGTGAGGTTCGGGAACACGAAGCGGGCTTGCCAGTTGCTGAACGGATCCTGCTGCCAGTTGAGGAAGTGATCCGAGGGCGTGATCTTCAGCGAGTAGGCCTGAATGGGCGTTCGCGAGTGCGGGGCCGGACGCAGGCGTATCACGTGCGGACCCAACTGGATGGGTCGGTCGTAGGTGTAGTGCGTGACGTGATGGAGGGCGACGCGGATTCCCATGAGTGAGCTCGCTTGTCATAACTGCGCGCAACGGCACGTAAGCGCACGCGTGGCAGTCGCTAAACGGGATAGGGGGGACGAGTTTCGAGGCGGTTTCTCGATCGTCAAAACGACGAGGTGAGGCGCATTAGTCAGTGTCGCCTCGCTCCTTAATGCTTACATGTAGCGGGTGCTGCAAGCCGTCCCGAATGCGAGAAGTGGAGTGTTTGACTCGTACCAACCTCTCGCCGGCTGTTTCGACGAGCTGGTTAACGCCGACGGTTCTCCGAGACCCTATACGCGACGCATTCACGCGCTGCTAAGCAGTACGCCACCGCGTGAGTTCGCCCGGTACCAGTCTCTGGCGGAGCTGTCGCTCTTCAACCAAGGCGTCACGTTCTCGGTTTACTCCGATCAACAGGGCACCGAAAAAATCTTCCCGATCTGCCTCGTGCCGCGCGTCCTCGGCGCGGCGGAGTGGGCGCAAGTGGAGCGCGGGCTGGTCCAGCGTATCCGCGCGCTCAACCTGTTCCTCGACGATATGTACGGGGACCAGAAGATCCTCAAGGACAAGGTCATCCCGGCCGACCTGGTGCTCGGTGCCAAGGCGTTCGAGAAGAAGGTCCTGGGGATGAAGCCGGCGGGTGGGGTGCGCATTCCGATCGCGGGGATCGACCTGATCCGCGATCCGGATGGCACCTTCCGCGTGCTCGAGGACAACGTGCGTACGCCCTCGGGCGTGTCGTACGTGGTCGAGAACCGCCTGGTCACCAAGCGCATCTTCCGCGAGAGCGTGGAGATGAGCTCGGTGCGCTCGGTCGAGCAGTACCCGATCGAGCTGGCGCATACCCTGCGCGCGATCGCGCCGGACAAGGATCCGGACGTGAACATGGTGGTGCTCACGCCGGGTGTGTACAACTCGGCGTACTTCGAGCACTCCTTCCTGGCGCGCCACATGGGCATCGATCTCGTCGAGCCGTCGGACTTGTTCGTCGACGACGACACGGTGTTCGTGCGCACCACGCACGGTCCCAAGCGCGTGCACGTCATCTACAAGCGCATCGACGATGCGTACCTCGACCCCAAGTTCTTCCGGCCCGACAGCATGCTGGGCGTGCCGGGCTTGATGGGCGCCTACGCGAAGGGTCGCGTCACGCTCGCGAACGCGCCGGGCAACGGCTGCGCGGACGACAAGGCCGTGTACCCGTTCGTGCCGGACATGATCAAGTACTACCTCGGTGAAGAGCACACGCTGGCGCAGGTCGATACCTACGTCTGCATGCGCGACGACGACAAGAAGTACGTGCTGGAGAACCTCGACAAGCTCGTGGTCAAGGCCGTCGACGAGGCGGGTGGCTACGGCATGCTGATGGGGCCGCAATCGACCGCCGCACAGCGCGAGGAGTTCAAGCGTCGGATCATCGCGGAGCCGCGCAAGTACATCGCGCAGCACCGCATCGAGCTGTCCACGTGCCCCACGTGGGATCCGGCGCGCGAGAAGCTGTCGCCGCGGCGTGTCGATCTGCGCCCGTTCATCCTCACCAGTCCCGAGGGCTCGTGGGTGTTGCCGGGCGGGCTCACGCGCGTGGCGCTGGTCGAAGGTTCCTACGTGGTGAACTCGAGCCAGGGTGGCGGCTCGAAGGACACGTGGGTCGAGCGCGAGGGAAGCACGTGATCTCACGCGTCGCCGATTCCTGCTTCTGGTTCGGTCGCTACATCGAGCGCGCGGAGAGCTCCGCGCGCCTGCTGCAGGCGACTCGCTCCCTCGTCTTCGACGCCGACATCCCCGTCACGCATTGCTGGCAGCCGCTGGTGATCGTGTCCGGCGAAGAGGCTCCGTTCGTCGAGCGCCACGGTCGCGAGGCCCTCGGCAACGGCGAGCTGGTCCAGGAGTACATGACCTGGAGCCGCGAGAACCTGGTCAGCCTCAACTCGAGCGTGCGCGCCGCCCGCGACTGCGCCCGCTCGATCCGCGACCAGCTCTCGCTGGAGCTGTGGGAGGAGATCAACGAGCTCTACCTGTTCCTCGGCCGCGAGAGCACCGAGACCCTTTACTGGGAGAACCGCGAAGAGTTCTATCGTCACGTCCGGCGCACCACCCAGCTCATCCTGGGCCTGGTGCGCAGCACGATGATGCACGGGGAGGCCATGCGCTTCCTGTGGATGGGCGTGATGCTGGAGCGCACCGCGCAAACGGCGCGCATCCTCGACATGCACCACCACACCATGATGCGCGAGAGCGCCCATGAGATCGTGCGCATGGCGCTCTGGATGTCGCTGCTGCGCGCGAGCTCGGGCCACGAGACGTTCATGAAGAAGCACCAGGGCCGCGTCTCCGCGCAGAGCATGGTGGAGTTCGTGCTCTTCGACCTCACGTTCCCGCGCTCGATCCAGTACACGCTCAAGGCGGCCGCGGAGCAGCTCTCGCGGATCTGGACCGAGCCGCACAGCTCGCGGGCGCGCCTGAACTCGCTCAATGCGTGGGTCGAGCAACAGAAGAAGGAGCTCGAGATCGGGCAGATCCACTCTGTGCTGACCTACGTGGTCGACGAGACCACCTCGATCTGCAGCAAGATTTCCGAAGAGATCCAGGGACCTCAGCGCGCAACACGCGTGGGCGACCCAGGTCCCGCCCCCGCTTCTGGCCAAAGCCAGAGCCAATCCCAATCCGCACCGTAGTGAGCGACGAAACCGCGAAGCGCCCTAGGCTTTGCGGCGCCTTTCGCCGCCATCGGGTCTTTCGTCCTCGACCCGACCACAGGTCGGGCCTGCGGGCGCGTCCCCGCTGACAACGAAATGCTTGCAAAGCCCTACGGGCTTTCGCGATTTCGTCGCTCGGGTTCGACAACTCAGCTGGCGGGCATAAACTCGGCGGCTGATGAGCGAATCGTTCGGCGTGAAGACGTTGGAAGGCGACTTCCGTGCGCCCTCGGGTGCGCAGGTGGCGATCGTGGCGGCGCGCTTCAACGAGTTCATCGTGGCGCGCCTGATCGAGGGCGCCATCGACGGGCTCGTGCGGCATGGCGTCGAGCGTTCGGCGATCACGCTGATCCGGACGCCGGGTGCGTTCGAGATGCCGGTGGCGATCAAGCGCGCGGCGGAGAGCGGGCGCTTCGGCGCGGTGCTCGCGCTGGGCGCGGTCATCCGCGGCTCCACGCCGCACTTCGACTACGTGTGCGGCGAGGTCGCGCGCGGCGCGGGTTCGACGGTGCAGAGCACGGGGGTGCCGGTGTTGTTCGGCGTGCTGACGACCGACACCATCGAGCAGGCGGTCGAGCGCAGCGGCACCAAGGCCGGCAACAAGGGCTTTGACGCGGCTCTGGCCGCCGTCGAGATGATCAACCTGGGGCGTGCGCTACGAGCGGACGGGCTCTGAAACTTTGCGCGCCCTCCTGACGAGGGCGCTTTGACATGGTGAGCAGTTCGTATGGGAGCGCGTACTCGCGGTCGTGAAGCCGCCTTGCAGATCTTGTTTGCCGAGGACCTCGCGGGAGGCTCGCTCGCTCACAACGAGCGGCTGCACTGGGCGCACCTGGCCGCCAGCGTGGAAGGCAAAGACTTCGCGCACGCGGTGGTCGAAGCGTATGGTGAGCACGCGACCGAGGTCGATGCGATGATCCGCAAGGTGAGCGAGCACTGGCGCCTCGAGCGTATGCCGCTCGTGGACCGCAACATCCTGCGGCTGGCCGCGACCGAGCTGATGTTCCTGGCGGACGTGCCGCGCCGCGTGACGCTGAACGAAGCGGTCGAGCTCGCCAAGCGCTACGGCGGCGAAGGCAGCGCCGGCTTCGTCAACGGCGTGCTCGATCGCATCGCCACGGAAGTGGAGAAGACGTGAGCGCAACGCACAGCCAGCGACCCGAGCCCGCGAACGGGTGGGACCCGACCGGTTGGGCGGGGGGGTCGCGTGGCCTCCCCGTGCGGCGCGGAGCGACGCGATAATGGAGTATCGCTTCGTTTCGCCGACGCTCTCGAGCTTGGATGCGCTGCGCACCGAGCTGCTGGTGGTGCCGGTGTTCAGCGACGAGCGGCCCCTGCGCGGGGCCGCAGGGCTCGCGGACTGGCGGTTATGCGGGCGCTTGTCGGACCTGCTCGTGCGCGGGCAGCTGCGCGGCGAGTTCGACGACGCGCTGCTGATGCCGCCACCGGAGCGACGCCTCGTGCTCGAGCGCATCCTGTGCCTGGGCGCCGGCGCGCGCACGGACGTGAACCCGGATCGGCTGCGGCTCTACCTGCGCACGCTCGTGAAGCGCGCGCTCGGCTTGCGCGTGCGCACGATGGCGGTGGCACTGCCGCACGCCTCGCTCACCTGGCTGTCGCCCGAGCAAGCGATCGACGTGCTGCTCGAAGAAGCGCAGCCCCACAGCGAGCGCTTCGACGAGATCACCGTGCTCGACACGCCGGACGCCCAGCGCCGCATGGAGCCCCGCATCGAGCGCATGCGCCGCCGCGCGCTGCAAGACGTGTAGGGCGCGCTCTAGCAGCCGTTCACGAACACGAGGGGAGGGAGCGGGAAGAGCTTGCCAGCGTCGACCTCGCTCAGCACGTCCTCACAGGTCCAGTCGCGATCTGAGAGCGGCTCGAAGCGCACGCGGTTGAGCTCGAGTGGGCAGGATGCGATCAGGTTCTGGATGCAGGAGATGCCGCCGCAGTTGAGGGCAAGGGCGTCGTAGTTGTCGACGAACAGGGCGTCGATGCTGCCGTCGGCGGCAAGCTGACCTTGCACGATCTGCGAGCGATCGAGGAGACGCGTGTGCTCCGGATCGTTGATCGGACCCTTGCGATAGATCGTGATCGCGGGGTTGCCATCGCCGTCCTCGTCGACGATTCGGCAGTCGCGCGCACTGCGCGGGAGCTCGTCCGCGCTGCATTCGCAGCTGCCGCCGGGCAGCCAGCTGCGTCCCGTGACGGCGAGCTGCTTGCCGGGCGTGCACCCGGCTGGCTGCTCCAGCGTAAACCCGATCGGACGCGGCGCGGCCTCGGTCCGCAGCCCGTCAGCGCGCATCACCAGCTCGAAGCTCTGTGGCAAGAGCTTCTCGGGGAAGGACCAGCCGAACTCTCCGAGGATGCCGAGCGCCAGTCCGGTGCCGTGGTCGCGGCAACGCAGGGTCTGCATCGAGACCTTGCCAGCGACGACGTCGAGCTTCGCGAGGTGGATGATCTCGTGCGAGAACAGCGCGGCGTCGGCGAGACCGCGGTCCTTGCCGAAGAAGCGGATCGAGATCGCGAAGTGCCGCGCGAGCCGTGCGTGCCAGGGCGTCGAGGAGGAGGCGTCTTCGTTCGCGCCAGCATCGTCGATGTCGATGGGCGGGCGCTGGCCCGTGTCCGGGATGGCCTCGCGCGTTGGGAAGCTCGCGTCTACGAGGGAACTCGCGTCCGGCGAGTCGTAGCGCGCGTCGGAGCAGGCCCCGGCGAGTGCGAGCAGCGAAGGTGAGAGCCAGCGGGTCAACGGCACCGGACCGTCGCATATCACGAGAATCCGACCGATGCCGCTGCGCTTCACACCGGAGGCCGCACGCGCTAGTCCCAAGCGATGGCGCGCTGGCAGTTCTGGATAGATCGCGGCGGGACGTTCACGGATTGTGTCGGCTTCCACCCTCAGACACGGGAGCTGCGCGTCACCAAGGTGCTGTCGAGCGACGAGGCGCCGCTCACCGGCATTCGCAAGCTGCTCGCGCTGGAGGCCGACGCGGTCATCCCGCCGTGTGACGTGCGCATGGGGACGACGATCGCGACCAATGCGCTCCTGGAGCGCCGCGGCGTGCCCACCGCGCTGGTGATCAGCGAGGGCTTCGCGGACCTGCTCACGATCGGCGACCAGACGCGGCCGGACCTGTTCGCGCTCGCGATCGAGAAGCCGGCACCGGTGCACACGTGTGTGCTGGAGACGAGCGCGCGCTGCGGACCCGATGGAGCGGTGGTGCGCGAGCTCGATCGCGCAACCTTGCGTGCAGCCATGAAGGGGCTGCGCGGCATCGACAGCCTGGCGGTGGTGGTGATGCACGACTACCAGCACGGTGCGCAGGAGCGCGCGATCGCCGCGCTCGCGCAGGAGCTCGGCTTCGCGCACGTGGTGTGCTCGCACGAGGTGTCGCCGCGCATCGGCCTGCTCGCGCGCGCGGAGACCACCGTCGTCGACGCCTACCTGACGCCGCTGCTCGCGCGCTACCTGGCGCTGCTGGCGCAGGCGCTGCCGGGCAGCTCCGTGCGCATGATGCAGTCGAGCGGTGGCCTCACGCCGGCCGAGCGCTTCCGCGGTCGCGACGCCGTGCTGTCCGGTCCTGCGGGTGGCGCGGTGGCGCTGCGCGAGCTGTGTCTTCGCACCGGCAAGGCGTTGGTCGGCTTCGACATGGGCGGCACGTCGACCGACGTCTCGCGCTGCGCGGGCGAGCTGGAGCGCAGCTACGAGACGCGCATCGCGGGCGTCCGGCTGCGCACGCCGATGCTCTCGATCCATACCATCGCGGCGGGCGGCGGCTCGCTGTGCCGCTACGACGGCCGCAAGCTGAGTGTGGGCCCCGAGAGCGCCGGCGCCGCGCCGGGTCCGCTCTGCTACGGAGGCTCCGAGGCGCGCGAGCCCGCGCTGACCGACGTGCACCTCGTGCTGGGGCGGCTGGCGGACGACTACTTCCCGTTCCGGCTCGATGCGGCGCGCTCGCTGGCGGGGCTCCATGCGCTGGCGGCCGAGGTCGAGCCGAACGGAGATGCCGAGCGCGTCTACCGCGTCGCGGAAGGTCTGTTCGAGATCGCGGTCGAGAGCATGGCCGAGGCGATCCGGCGCGTGACCATCGGCCGCGGCCACGACGTGCGCCAGCACGCGCTGGCCGTGTTCGGTGGCGCGGGTGGGCAGGCGGCGTGTTCCGTGGCGCGCAAGCTCGGCATCCGCGAGCTGTTGTTCCATCCGCTCGCCGGCGTGCTGTCGGCCTACGGCATGGGCGTGGCGGAAGACACCTGGCACGGCGAGCGTGACCTCGGCGGCGTACGTATCTCGGAGGCCGCACTGGCGGCGGCAGCCGAGGTGAGCGAGGCGCTGCAGGCCGAAGGTGCGGCCCAGCTGCTAGCAGACTCGATCGCGTACGATGCAGCCTTCGAGCTTCGCTACGCGGGCACGGAGGCGACGCTGACCGTGCCTCGATCGGGTGAGGTCGCGGAGCTCGTCGAGGCGTTCGAGCGCGAGCACGCGGCGCGCTTCGGCTATGCGCGCAGCGCGCACCCGATCGAGCTGGTGGCGGTGCGCGTGGAGGCGCGCGTGGCGCGCTCGCTGCAAGACGCGCTGCCCAAGCTCGCGTTGCAGGCAGGCGCTCCGGTGCCGCTGCGCGGCGCGCGCCTGTTTCGCGGCGGGGCGTTCCTCGAAGAGGTGCCGGTCTTCGACCGCACGCAGCTCGGCGCAGGCGCGCGGATCGAGGGGCCGGCGTTGTTGCTCGATCCGACGGGCACGCTCGCACTCGAGCCCGGCTTCGTGGCCACCCTGCGTGAAGACGGCATCCTGCAGGTCGAGGACGTGCAGGGTTCCGTGCGCACGCAGGCGCACGCGGAGCGCGACCCGGTACTGCTCGAGGTGTTCAACAACCTGTTCATGTCGGTAGCGGAGCAGATGGGGGAGGTGCTCAAGCGCACCGCGCTGTCGACGAACATCCGCGAGCGCATGGACTTCTCGTGCGCCGTCTTCGATCGCGCGGGAGGGCTGGTCGCCAACGCGCCGCACATTCCGGTGCACCTCGGCGCGATGTCCGAGTCGGTGAAGGCCGTGCTGGCGGCGCACCCTCGGCTCGCGCCGGGCGACGTGTTCGTGACCAACGATCCCGCGCTCGGGGGCTCGCACTTGCCGGACGTGACGGTGGTGAGCCCGGTGCACGACGAGCAGGGCACGCTGCGCTTCGTGTGCGCGTCGCGCGGGCACCACGCGGACATCGGCGGCATCGCGCCGGGCAGCATGCCGGCGGAGTCGTCGTCGCTCACGGAGGAGGGGGTGGTGTTGAGCGCGCTGCGCATCGTCGAGGCAGGGCGCTTCGATCGCGAGGGCGTGCGCGCGGTGCTGACGGCGGGGCCGCTGCCGGCGCGCAACCCGGACGAGAACCTGGCCGATCTGGAGGCGCAGATCGCCGCCAACCACACCGGCACGCGCTTGCTCGCCGAGCTGAGCGGCCGCTTCGGCCACGC
>DASUME010000766.1:0-9861 GCA_036277895.1 Polyangiales bacterium | reverse complement strand
TAGGCAGCGCGGCCGAACGAGTTCACGATGATGCAGTCACTGGCTCGTCGAACTGGGGAACGTCGATGCCCGCTCCGACTCGATCCGTCAGCACGGACCGCAACTTCGAATGTCGTTCGTCGCGCTACGTCTCGCTCGGTGGCAAGCGTATCCACTACTGCGTGGAGGGGCGTGGGCCCGCGCTGCTGTTGCTGCACGGCGTGATGGGATCGCTGCGCAGCTGGCAGGGCTGGGTCGATCAGCTGGCGCCGCACTACCGGATCGTACGCGTCGATCTGCCGGGCTTCGGCAACAGCGGACTGCTCGCGAGCGACGACTACTCGCCCGAGCACGCGCTGGAGCTGATCGATCAGATCTGTGCGCACCTGCACCTCGAGCAGCTGTCGATCGCGGGCAACTCGCTCGGCGGCTACTTCGCCTGGTACTACGCCGCCAACCGGTCAGAGCGCGTCGAGAAGCTGATCCTGCTCGACCCGATCGGCTACCCGCAGAGGCTGCCGCCGCTGGTCTCGTTGATGTCGCTGCCGCTGGTCGGCGGGCTCGCGGGGTATCTGTCACCTGACGTGCTGCGCGACCGCTGGCTGCGCGCGAGCAACCCCGCCACGATGGTGCAGGTGTCCCGGCAGCTGCGCGCGTTCGACGGCGAGCTCGCGCGTCACATCCCGCGCGTGCGCTGTCCGACGTTGTTGATGTGGGGGCAGGAGGATCGCTGGGTCCCGGTCGAGCTACTCGACACCTGGCGCCGGGATCTGCCGTCCGCGCAGGTGAAGGTCTACCCTGGCGTCGGCCACGTCCCGATGGAAGAGATCCCCGAGCTCACCGCGCTCGACGCGCACGCGTTCCTCAGCGGCGGCGCGCATGCCAGCTGGGACGACGAACCCGCGCGCGAGAGCGCGATCCCGTTCGTGTTCGCGCGACCTGCCTAGACTAGGGAAACGCGGCTTTGAGGCCGTCGAGCATGAACTGCACCGCGGTGGCTGCGAGGATCAGGCCCATCACGCGCTCCAGCACGTTCATGCCGGTCGCGCCGAGCCGGCGCTCGACCACGCTCGCGCTGCGCAGCGTGAAGTAACAGAGCAGCGCCGTCGCCGCGATCGACAGCACCACCAACGCGTGCGCCATCACCGTCTCCGCGCGCGCCACCAGCACCAGCACGGTGGACGTCGCGCCGGGCCCGGCCAGCATCGGGATCGCCAGCGGGAACACGGACACGTCCGTCTTCTCCACGCCCTCGGCTTCTTCTTCCGGCGAGCTACGCGTGCGCGAGCGCTGTGCGCGCAGCATATCGATCGCGAGCAAGAACAGCAGCGCGCCACCCGCGATCTGAAAGGCACCCAGCGAGATGCCGAGCAGCGCGAACAGCTGCCGCCCGGCCAGCGCGAACGCGCTCAGCGCGATGAACATGATCGTGGTCGCGCGTCGTGCGGTGGTGCGGCGCTGCAGCGGTGTCTCACCGCCGGTCATGCTCACGAACAGCGGCACCACGGCCAGCGGATCGACCACGAACAACAGCGTGGTCAGCGTCGATAGCCAGGCAGCCCACATGGGCCGCTCAGCCGCGTGCCGTGCGCCAGAGGTCTTCCGCCGTGCACAGGTAGCACTCCACCGAGCCGAACTGCACCAGATCGCCCGCGTGCAGCTCGCGCGGCGCGCCGAGCTTCTCGCCGTTCACGAACGTGTGGTTGCTGCTGTTGGCATCGCGCACGAACAGCCGGCCCTTCTCGTCGTAGTCGAACGAGCCGTGGAACTTCGACACGCTGCGATGGCGCAGCACGATGTCGTGGTTACGCGCGCGGCCGACGGACACGCTCTTCAGGAACGCCGCCTCCGAGCGCTTGCGCAGTGGCAGCACGAAGCGCGGCGAATCCAGCACCTCGCGCGAGAGCGGAGCAAGCTGGGCTCCGAGGCCACGCATGCGCTGGCTGGAGCGCTCGAGCTCGGCGAGCGACTCGACCACCGAGGACACGTTGCGCTGCACCGTACGGAAGCCTAGCCCGTCACGGCCCTGGTCACGGGGCTCCTGCGCCGCGAGCCCCAGCGCGAGCTCCGAGTTGGGATCGTCGACGCGTATGGCGAGCAGGTGGCTGGCCTCACACTCGGCCAAGAAGTCTTCGAGACTGCTCTGCCTCGCGGCAAAGATCAGCTCGCGCGGTTTCCATTGGACGAGGTTGGCGGCACTCATCGACTTCTGGGCGATCATCCCTCGCGCAGGAGGGGCCCGTCAAACGCGGCGTTTGTCGCCTGGGATTGCACTTCGACGATCCGCGGCAACAGGTACGCGCCGCGCACACAGCGCCCGCTCCGCCCACCCACTGCTTCGCGTCAGCCCACGCTAGCCGCAAGCGCTCATGCGGCACTGGCGCGCGGATGGGGCGGCCATGTACCGCGAAAAATGTATCGATGCGCCCTCGAAGCCGGCAAACTCGGGCAGTTGTGGGCGGTGGGGGCCCTGGCATGCGTCTCGCTTGGGGCTTCGCCGGTTCGCCACATCGCGTCGAGGAATGGTCATGCGCGCATTCGCCTGTAGTCACTGCGGCCAGCTCCTGTTCTTCGAGAACTCGCACTGCTTGCGTTGCGGCGCGGGGCTCGGCTTCGAGCCGGAGCAGCTGGAGCTGAAGGTGATCGAGCCGCGCTCGCACGGCCGCTACCGGCTCAGCGAAGGCGGGCGGGCGCGCTACAAGCGCTGCGCGCGCACGCACCTGGCCTCGTGCAACTGGCTGCTCGATGCGGACGACCCCGAAGAGCTCTGTCGCGCCTGCCGGCTCACACCGCACGCACCTCCCCTGCGCCAGGACGACCAGCTCCGCGCGTTCGCGCAGGCGGAGTCGAACAAGCGCCGGCTGATGTACCAGCTCTACGATCTGGGCTTGCCGGTGCTCACCCGCGAGGAAGATCCCAAGCGCGGCCTGGAGTTCGTGCTCGCGTTCCGCTCCGACGAGGAGCCGGTGATGACCGGCCACCTCGACGGCGTGATCACGCTCGATCTCTCCGAGTGCGACGACGTGCATCGCGAGCGCATGCGCCACGAGTTCGGCGAGCCCTACCGCACGCTACTCGGTCACTTCCGGCACGAGATCGGGCATTACTACTGGAACGTGCTGATCGAAGGGCGCGCCGTGCGCGAGCGCTTTCGTACGCTGTTCGGCGACGAGACCATCGACTACGGCGAGGCACTGCGGCGCAACTACGAGGACCCGGTCCACTACTGGTCGCAGCGCCACGTGAGCGCGTACGCGTCGTCGCATCCGTGGGAGGACTGGGCAGAGACGTTCGCGCACTACCTGCACATCCGCGACACGCTGCAGACGGCCGCGAACTTCGGGCTGCGGGTCACGCCTGCGGCGCAGACGATCCCTCCTGCGGGAGGCAAGCTGAGTGCACGCGCGAGCGAAGACGTCATGCGGGGAGACTTCGACGCGGTGGTCGCCGAGTGGCTGCCGCTGACGTACGCGTTCAACGCCGCCAACCGCAGCATGGGCAAAGAAGATCTATATCCGTTCGTGCTCGCGCCCGCGGTGATCGAGAAGCTCTCGTTCGTGCACGAGCTGGTGCGCGACGTGCAGCTCGGCGTGGAGCTGCTGGACGTCAGCGAGGAGCTGCCGGACGAGGCGGACGAAGCCGAAGCCGCCAGCGCCGCCTGAGCTCGCGCATCCTCGAGAATGCGTTGCACCCCTCGGCGGTTGCGCAGATGATGGCCTCAAGCGGTCGTCATTGGCGCATCCTACACTCCTGATCGAGCACGCAAGACAGCTTGCGCGCCTCTGCTCACGCCGACGGGCGCGGGGCGGGAAACGGTGCGTAACTCTAGGAGTAGACGGCAAACCGTAAGGAGAGAAGAACGTGACATCTCACTACGAGCCCCGCGCCCCCTTCGCAGCGCAAGGCACCAAGTCGAACAAGCGCAGCGCAGGACGCACGGACGTGCCCGAGACGCCCCTCGAAGTGCGCTCCGCCAACGGCGAGATCAACGAGGACCTCCGAAGCTGGATCTACGAGCGTCTGAGTCGTCAGCTCGGTAAATACGGCCCACAGATAGAGCGCATCGAAGTTCGCTTCACGGACGTCAACGGGGACCGCGGGGGCGTGGGAAAGTCGTGCCACCTGCACGTGGTGCTGAGCAGCCTGCCGCCAGTCGCGATCGAGACCACGGGCGAGACGGAGCGCGAAGCCTTCGATCTCGCCGCCGGTCGCGCCGAGCGCGCGACGCGCAAGATCGTCGACAAGCACGGCTTCAGCACGCGCTCGGTCAAGCGCACGGAGCTCAGCAACGGCGACGGCGCCAACACGGAGCCGGTGCAGGAAGACACCAGCGGCTGGACGGTCGACGACTCGACCGTGGGCGACGGCGCGTACGAGCCGCACGTGCACACGCACCACAAGCCGGACGCGAGCCTCACGCTGCACACGCGCGTGGCTGCGCAGAGCTCCAAGGCGCAAGCCGAGCGCGCGGCCGCACGCCGCGTGCGCTGAGCCCTACCAGCGGTGCACGGGCTGCTCGCCGAACGAGTGCGCCAGATAGCGCTCCACCAGCGCTCGTAGCGCGGAGGAGCGCTCTTCGGCCGGCAGCCACGCACGCTGTACGGCGGCGCCCGTACGGCCCGTCTGCGCGCGCTCGTCGATGATCGCGAGCAGCGGCGCCGCCTCCGCTTCGTGAACGCCGGCCTCACGCAGGCCCTGCATGGCGACCGGGACGAGCTCGCGCACCAGCTCACGCGCCGAGCGCAGGCGCGGCGACGGCGCGCGCTCGGCCGGCCAAAACAGCTCTGCCTGCAGGCCATGCCTCGCCGCCCGATACAGGTTCTGCTCGGCGTAGGCGAACGGGAAGATCGCGGTCACCACCTCCATGCGCGCGCGCAGCCCCAGGCTGAGCCCGATCGTGAACGCCGCGTTCGCGACCATGTCGATCGTGGTGGGGCCCGAGGGCAACAGGCGATGTTCGATGCGCAGGTGCCCGCCTTCGTCCGGGTCGAACACGGCACGGTTCCAGTTCCACACCGTGCCGTGGTGCAGGCGCAGCTCCTCGAGGCGCCCCGTATCTTCGCTGCACATCGGCAGCAGCGCCGGATGCAACGCCACGTTCTCGGCGAACGGCGCGTACGCGTCCTGCACCCAGCCGTGTCCGAACGACACCCGGGGAGGCAGCCGCGCGCGCTCCTTGTGATCGACGCGCGTGTCGACGGCCTGCTGGAAGAGTGCGATGCGCGTCTCCTCCCACAGGTGCTTGCCCGCGAAGAACGGCGAATTGGCGCACACCGAGAGCAGCGGCCCCGCAGCCAGCTGCGCGGCGTTGAAGGTGCGCGCGAACTCGCGGGGAGTCACCCGCAGGTGCACCTGAAAGGACGCGTTGGCGCCCTCGAGCGCCACGTCGTCGCAGCTCGCGCTGAGCGACTCGTGCCCCTTGATGTGCACCGCAAACGGCGCACCGCGCATGTCGCGCAGCGTGTTCGAGAGCGCGCGATAGCGGGGCGCGTCGCTCAGCGCGTCCGCCAGGTGCGACGACTGCAACGTCGGCAAGATGCCGACCATCACCGGTCGCGCTCCGTGCAGCGCGGCCGCCCGTCGCACCACCTCCAGCGCGTCGCGCAGCTCGGCGAGCAGCGCGGAGAACGGCCTGCCTCGAAGCGGCTGTGGACGCAGGTTCGCCTCCACGTTGAAGCGGTTGATCTCGAGCGTGAGCCGGTCGTCGTTCGCGCTCGCCAGCACCGCTGCATTCACCGCCAGCGGGTCGCAGTACTGGTCGACCAGGTGAAGCTCGATCTCGGCGCCGATCGAGGGCGATTGCTGGCCGAAGCCGGGCTCCTGCAGCAGCGCGCGCAGGGTCGCGAGCTGCTCGGTCAGGCGTTCGCCGAAGTGCGCGAACTCGGCGGCTGTGAACTGCTCGCGATCGATTGAAACGCCCATCTAGGTCCAGGAAGTAAACACGGGACGGCGAAGAATAGAAAAAGGCGGGCGGCGCATGATCTGCGCCGCCCGCCTCGTGGGAGTCCCCGTCCCCCGCGTGGACTCAGCGATTCGCTTCCTGGCGGGCCTGGCCCGTGAGCTCCTTGGCCTTCCCCTCGGCCTGAAGCTGCTCGTTGTCGATCACGGCGCCCGCGACCTTCTTCACCGAGCCGACGGCCTCTTCGACCGCGCCCTTGCCGCGCTCGGCTGCCTTCGCCGCCTCTTGCTTGGCCTCGCCCTTCAGCGCCTTGGCCTCGCCCTCGGCCTGCATCTGCTCGTTCCCGATCGCCTTGCCGATGGTGCTCTTGATCTTGCCACCGAGTTCTTCGGCGGCGCCCTCGACACGCTTGCTGGCGTTGCTCATTTGATTTCTCCTTACCTTGGTCCCGGAGTGACGTCTGATTGGGAGGTAGAGCAAGTCGCGTGCCGCGCGAAAATGCGCGACTTTCTGCGCATTGGCGGGCGCGCAATGCGTGCTGTGTGGCGTTCGCGCGCGCTCACTGGGCGAATCGACCCACCAGGTCTTGCCTGCATGCCAGGTCCCGAGTACGGCCGTGTGTATGCTCAGTCCGCTCGAGACCGCCCTGATCGCGCTGTTGCTCGTGGTGTTGATGTTCGGCATGGGGGCCACGCTGACCGTGCAGCGCTTCCGCGACGTGGCGCAGAACCCGCGCGCGCTGCTGATCGGACTCGCGTCGCAGTTTGGCTGGATGCCGCTGCTCGCCTTCACGCTCGCGACCGTGCTGGAGCTGCCCCAGGAGGCCGCGCTCGGCCTGATCATCATGGGCACCTGCCCGGGCGGCACCACCAGCAACATGTTCGCCTACTACGCGCGCGCGGACGTGGCGCTCAGCGTGTCGATGACGGCGGCCTCCAAGCTGGCAGGCGTGGTGTTGATGCCGATCTGCCTGTGGCTCTACGCGCGCCCCTTCACCGACTCGGCGGTGGCGATCCCGTACCTGGACATCGTGAAGACGCTGCTGGTGTTGCTGCTTCCGGTCGCGCTCGGCATCACGCTGCGCCGCAAGTACGGCGAGGGCTTCGCGCACAAGGCCGAGAAGGTCGGCAGCCTGGCCGGGCTGATCACGCTGCTCTTGCTGGTCGGAATCAGCGTGTTCCGCAACGGTGCCGCGTTCGCGCATATCTCAGCGAAGATGTACGCGGCGGCGATCCTGCTCGGCTCGCTCGGCATGTTGCTCGGTGACCTTGCTGCGCGGGTGGCCAAGCTCGCCGAGCCGCAGCGGCGTGCGGTGTCGTTCGAGACCGGCATCCAGAACAGTCCGCTCGCGTTTGCCGTGATCGCGACCAGCTTCAGCGGACCGCTGCAGGCCAAGATGCTGGAGCTGCCGATGTTGTACGCGCTGTTCGTGTTGCTGGAGGCGTCGCTGGTCACGCTGCTTCTGCGCAGCCGCACGCCGAGCGAGCTTCAGGGCAGATCGATGCGTACGATCTGATCGCCGTTAAGCTCCGCGACCACGGCGCTGGGGCCGATCGCGACGAGCGAGCCGAGTCGCTGCTGGGGCGCCGTCTGGAAGCAGCGCGCCACGCCGCCGCCGTCCCCGGGCAACCGGCACAACAAGCCGCGCGGCTCCTCGAACGTGCCCACCATCGAGCTGACGAACATCACGCCACTCGGCTGCGCCTGCGCGAAGCCGTAGACCTCCAGCTTGTAGATGCACTCGCGCCGCAGGCGCCAGCCGATGCGGGGGTCTCCGTAGTTGAACACGACCACGTCGATGTTGCCCTCGTTCGCGCCGCCGCTCGCCGCGCCCGCCTCCAGGTCGCTCTGCGCCACCGCCACGAACTGCCCCTGCCCTCGGTCGAGCAGCTGCGCGCTGCGCCAGTTCGCGCTCAGGATGCGGGTGCCGCGCTGGAGCTCACCCGTCGGCGCGAACCACATCAAGTGGTAGAGCGGCGCCTCGTTGCGCGCGGCGAGCACGAACTGCGACGTGGTCCAGACCGCGCTGCCTCCGACGAGCGGTACGTCCTTGGGCAGCTTGCCGTGCAGCCAGAGCTGCTCGCCCGTCGCGTCCAACAAGCGCAGCGTGGTCGCCTGCATGCCCGCCGCGAGATCGTGCTCGAACAGCAACCAATCGCCCGCGCCGCCCGCGATCGCGCCCATCTGCCGCATCGTCTGCACGAGGGGCCGCAGCGTGGAGCGCTCCACCGGCAGCTCCGAGAAGCGCACCATCTCTTCGATCAGCGGGTTGCCCGCGCGCTGCGACCAGATCGCATGCATCAGCAGCGTGCCCTCGCTCTGGCCGGCCGCGTGCGCGCCGAGCAAGCTGCTCGCGCCTGTGGGCAGCTCGAGCGACTGCGGCGGCCCTCGCACGCCCTGTGCATCGATCAGCTCCACCACGGGAACCGCGCGGCCGCGCACCACGTTCCAGGTGCGATCGCCCCCGGCCCAGAACAGCTGCGCGCGCTCTTCCTCGCCGCAGTCGGGGCAAGGGTTCGGCAGCGTCCACGTGAAGGCGGGCAAAGGAGACGGGCTCGCCGTGGGCACTTCCTTGAACGGCACATTCAGCGCTTCCACCTGGAAGCCAACCGTCTCGCACACCGTGCCCGCGCAGACCTCGGAGCCGATGGTTCCGTCGCCACACGCGAGCAGCGCGGCGAGCAGCGTCCACGAAGCTTTGTGCATCGCGCTCTACTCTGGCGTCACTCGCTCGGGTTGGCGATCAATTTTGCCAGGTGCGCGATCTGCGCCGAGCGCGGGAAGCGTAGCTCGAAGGCACGCTCGCGGGCGCGCGCCTCGACCCTGCGACCGAGCTTGATCAACGACTGGATCGCGAGCACCTCGCGCTCCTCGTCGAACGTTCCGTGTGGGTAGGTGCGCGCGTGTTCCTCGCTGAGCTCGAGCGAGCGCGCGGGGTCGTTGAGCAGCGCACGGCGGGCGCGAGCGAGCATGGTCAGCTCGGCGAGCACGTCGGGCTCGTCGGCGACGGGCGCCTGCGCGACCTCTTGGCGCACGCCCGCGGCAGCGATGCCGCGCTGCGCGAGCGGAGGGCGTGGCGCACGCGCGCTCGGTGCCACAGGCGCGCGCACGAGGGGCGCGGCGCGCACGAGGGGCTCGACCGCGAACCTGACGTCGGCGAGCGGCGCCAGGCGCGTGGGCACGCGAGGCATCATCTCGGGCGCACGCATCGAGGTCGGCGACGGCCGCGCGAACTGCAGGAAGCCCACGGCCCCGGCCAGGATCACGGCGGCCGCGACGAACAGCTTGAGCTTCAGCAGCCCCGCCGACTGCGCCGCGGGCGCCGAGCCCTGGGTGAGCTGCTCCAGCATGCGCGCCTTGCTCGCCGCGGCGGGAGCCTGCGCGCCATAGGCCGCCAGCTCGCTCGCCAGCTCTTCGGACAGGAAGTCCGACTCCAACCAGCGTGGTGGATCGCGATGCAACTCGTTCATACAGCCCGTCCCAGACGGCCCGACTGCGGCCGCACGCCCGACACCAGGGCGGCTCGCTTCAGCTTCGCCGCCAGCTCCTCACGCGCGCGGTGCAGGCGATACAACGCGGTGTTCTCCGGCACGCCGATCGCCTGGGCGACCTCCGCCACGTTCATGCCCTCGAGCTCGTAGAGCACGAACGCCTCACGCTTGTCGGCGTCGAGCTCGCGCAGCGCGCGCTCCACCTGCGACAGCGTTCGGTTCTGGCTCGCGGTGGCCTCCTGCTCGGGCTCGAAGCTCTGCTCCGGCGTCTCCGACCCCAGCTGCTCGCGGCGGAAGTAAGCCTTGCGGCGCGACACCATCGCCACCCGCGCCGCGATCGCATAGATCCAGGTGCGTAAGCTGGACCGCTGCTCGAACTCCGGCAGCTTGCGGTGCACGATCAGGAACACTTCCTGACACGCGTCCTCGAGGTCGCGCTCGGGCACCCCGTAGCGACGCAGCACGCGCCACACGAAGTCGACCTGTTGCTCG
>DASUME010000765.1:0-3519 GCA_036277895.1 Polyangiales bacterium | reverse complement strand
CACCGTGCTGCTGGCGCGCGGGTTCCTCGACGAACCGATCACGACCGTGCAGCTCGTGGGCTCGGCCCTCGTCCTGCTCGGCGTGCTCCGAGTGAGTCAGCAACCTACTCGACCTCGTCCTCCACCGCCGTCACCGGAACTACCTGTCCATCCTTGATCGTCGGCACCAGGCGGAACGGGATGTCGTCGGGCGGCGGATCGTTGAGCGCGGCGCCGCCGTCGAACGAGAACGGCGTGCGGTTCAGCTGCGGCAGCAGCACGCGCAGGCCGAGGCCCACCGCGTGCACCAGCGAGACCTCGTTGCGCTTGTTGTAGACGGTGCCCATGTCCCAGAACAAGACCGCGCCCGCGTGGATCGCCTCCCAGGCGAGGAACGGCACGCTGCGTAGCTCGAAGTTCGCGAGCAGGCGACTCGCTCCGCGCCCGCGTAGCTCTTGCGACGTGTAGCCACGCAGGCCGTTGCTGGAGCCGAGCGTCACGAACGTGTTCAGCGTGTCGTCGCGGCGCGCGTCCCAGTTCGCCCGCGCCACCACGCGGAACGCCTTGAAGAGGATCGGCGAGGCGCCGCGCAGCTGCGCGATCACCCGCTGATCGACGAGCCGATCGCGCTCCAGCCGCCCGATCACCTCCAGCTTCGCGTCGAGCAGGAAGCCCGCGGGCGCGTACGTGTAGCCCGCGACGCCGTCCACCACCCACGAGCTGGTGTTCGAGCCGAACGCGCGCAGCGGCACGCGCGAGCTGAGCGTGAACGCGGGGCCTACCCGCACGTTCTCGCTCTGTCCGAACGTGGCCAGGTTCTCGAACGTCACGAACGTGGGCGTGAACATGTCGTAGCTGACGATCGGCCCGCTCTCCTGCCGCTCGCGCGGGATCAGCCGCGTCTCGAAGTAGTCGTTCAGCTCCGGCACCAGCATCGTCTCGCGCGTCGCCTGCGAGTGCCGATAGCGAAAGTCCCAGCCCAAGCCGAACGTGTTCTTCACCTGCTCGCCCACCCGGCGATAGCCCGCCGCCGTGGCGGTCGCGTTCTGCTGCCGCCACACGCTCTGCGCATACGGCCCGTCGGGGTCCTCGGTGGTCGAGGGAAACGTCTGGATCCGCTTGCGCTCCAGCTGACGCACCACCTGCGTCGTATAGGTGCCGCTCGCGGACCAGGCGTACTTCTGCTTCAGGTAATAGAACGGCTCCGCCACGCGCAACAACCACGTGCTGCCCTCGGCGCGCTGGCGCTCGCGGTTGAACACCACCCCCGCGACCTGCTCGACGCGCACCGTGCTGCCGAGCACGCGGCGCTCCGTGTACTCCTCGCTGAGCAAGTACGTGCGCGGCAGCAGGTTGAAGTTCACGCCCAGCTGCTGGTTCAGGCCCAGGAAGTTGCGCTCGATCAGGCGCGCGTTGAACTGGTCGACGATCGTCGAGGCGTTGAAGCCGGTCTCCAGCCGCAAGCTCCACAGGTCGCGCGTGTGCACCACGATGCCAACCGCGTTCGGATCGTCCACCTTGACCGCCACGATGCGCACCAGCGCGAACAAGTTCATGCCGCGCAGGTTGCGCATCGTCTCTTCGATGCGGGCGTTCTCGAAGGAAGCGCCTTCCTGGAACAACAGCTCGCGCCGCACGATGCGCTCGCGCGTGGTCCAGTGGAACCAGTTGAGCCACAGCGGCCAGACCTCGTCCGCCACGAACACGTCGTCGCTCGCGATCCGGATCCACTCGATGCGCTTGCCCTCGAGCGGACCGTCCGCGGGCGTGAGCCCCAGCTGCTGGAGCACGCGCGTCACCCGCTGCCACTCGTACGTGTCCGCACGCGCGCCCGCGCTCCAGGCGAGCACGCCGATCAACACCAACCAGCGCATGTCAGCGAGCGCTGCGCATCAAGTCGTTGGCCACCCGTGCCAGCGGCGGCGCCATGCGCTCGCTCAGCTGGTCGAGCGGCCACAGCACCAGATCGGCCGGCTCCGGGAGTGGTCGATCCTCCGCGCGATGCAAGCCGAGCTGATGCGCGAGCAGCCGCGCCCAGCCGAGCGCACCGGGCAGCCCCCAGGGCTGGATGCGGCGCTGACGCAGCGCCGTGCTCAGCGACAAGGCCGGCACCGTGCGCGCCGCCTTCGCGAGCCCCTTCGGGATCGGCTCACCCGCACCCTGGATCAAGCGGGCCAGGCGCAGGAACAGCGCCCAGCCATGCTCGCCGCCGATCAGCTTGCGGATGCGGTGCAGGTCCAGCTCCCCGGCGTACTTGCGCAGCACCAGCGCCAGGTCGACGATCCACAACAACACGAAGCCGAGCCCCGGGGCGTGGCTCTGCATGTGCGTCACCAGGTGCGCCACCATCGCGTTCGGCTCCAGCGCGAACACCGGCACGCCGCGCACGCGCGTGAGCTCGACCTCTCGTCGAATGCGGTGCCAGGGCTCCGCGACGAACAGCGGCAGCGTGCGGTGCGCATCCACGAACACGCCCTCGCGGTTCATGTACGTGATGCCATGCTCCTGCACCGGGTGATGAAAGCTCGGACGAAAGCCCGCTTCCATCAACAGCTCGAACAACGCCTCGTCGCGCCCACGCACCGCCACCAAGTCGATGTCGCCCATCGGCCGCGTGGAGAAGTCCGGGTAGAACGAGTCCGCGAACAGGATCCCCTTGAGCAGCAGCACGGACTCGCCGCGCGAGCTCAGCAGCCGCAGGATGCGCGCCAGCGTGAGCATCAGCAGCGCGTTCCGGTTGCGCACGTCGTCGTGCATCGCGTGCAGCGGCTCACGCGCCGCCGCGGGCAGCTGCTCGAACAGCTCGAACGCCCGCAGCTGGTACGACAGCAGCGGGAACACCTTGTGCGGCGTGAGCAGCGCGACGGCGCGCCGCCACTCCTCTTCGCTCGCGCCCGCGAGGATCGCACGCTGGCGCGCCGCCAGCCCGCGTTCGCGGGTCGTGAGCAGCAGAGAGAACAGTGTCTCGAGCAAGGGCTTCACGTGGCCCAAGCATACGCGAAGCCCAAGGGGAGTGAACCCCTAGAACTGCAACAGCGTGCCGTCGCGTGTGGCTCGCCGAACCGCCAGGCCGAAGGCCAGCAAGCTACCCGGCAACAACACCACCGCGAAGCCCGCCAGGATCAACACGTGCGTGCGCACGTCCGCCAGCGTGTGCCCCTGGAGCAAAACTCGGCGCAGCGCCTCGACGCCGTGCGTCACCGGCAGCAGCTGGGACAGCCACGAAATCCAGCTGGGCAAGATCTTCGGTGGGTAGATGATGCCCCCGAGAAGGAAGAAGGTGGCCGAGATCAGCGGGCCGATCGGGTCCCCGCGCTTCCAGACCATGGTGAAGCTCGCCGACAGCACCCCGATACCCACGAACACCAGCGTGGTGAGCACGATGATCAGCAGCCCACTGGCGAGGTTTCCAGGCAGGGGGATCCCGTACAGCCAGGCACCTCCGCCGATGAACGCCAGCGCGCTCGCCAGCGACCCGAGCAGCCCCCAGCTCGCCGAGGCGAGCACCAGTGTCGGCAGGCTGATCGGCGCCATCAAGAT
>DASUME010000764.1:0-2512 GCA_036277895.1 Polyangiales bacterium | reverse complement strand
AAGAAGCGCGGCACCACGCCGTTGAGCCCCTCTTCTTGCGCGCGCGGGCTCGCGAGCGAGCGGCGGATCACCTGCAGCCGGCCTTCATGGCACGCGGCGTCGCTCAGCACCTCCCAGCGCTCGGTGGCCGTCAGGTCGCCGAGCGGCGCGCCTCCCACTCGCTCCGCCGCGTAGCGCGCGATCGCGTGCGAGCCCGCGACCATCGCGCCGTCCACGAACAACACCGGCACCTGCACCAGGCCGCGCAGCCGGCGCATGCGCAGCCGCAGCAGCGGCTCCCCCACTCCCGGCAGGTACTCCGTATAACGATAGCGGATGCCGCAATGGTCCAGCGCCCACCTCGCGCGAACCGTCCACGGCGAATAGTGCAAGCCGAGCAGCGTGATCATGGGCCGAACGTACGAGGCAACCCTGGGCATGGCTAGAGACACCCCCCGCAAAAGCAATTTGCCCGAAGAGCGCAGCGCCAGCGACGACCTGTTCGTGTCGCGTGCGATCGTGAAGCTGTGTGAGGTCGGCTCGTTCAGCGCCGTCGCCGCCACGCTCGGGGTGAGCACGTCCGCGGTCACGCGCGCGCTGCAGCGGCACGAGGACCGGCTCGGCGTCGCGCTGTTCTTGCGCTCCACCCACGGGCTCTCGCCCACCGAGGCGGGCCGGCGCTACGCCGAGCACCTCGAGCGCTGGCTGTGCGAGGAAGACGGCCTGCGCGCCTCGCTCAACGCCGAACGGCGCGCCGAGACCGGAACACTCAGGCTCACCGTGCCGGTGTTCGTCGCGGAGCGGCTGCTGCTGGCCGCGCTGCAGCGCTTTGCGCAGTCCCACCCGCAGGTGAGCGTCGACGTGCACGCGAGCGACGACAACCGCGACCTGATCAAGGAGGGCTTCGACCTCGCGATCCGCATGGGACCGCTGGCGCCGTCGAACCTGCGCACGCGCGCGGTCGCGAGCTTCCGGCGCTGGGTGGTCGCCACGCCGCCGCTCGCGCGCCTCGCTCACCCGAGCGAATTGCGTGAGCTGCCCTGCCTCGTGTTCAGCGTCGGGCGCACGTTCGATCAGCGTTGGGAGTTCTGGAGCCGCGACGGGGAACGCATCGAGGTGCCGGTCGGCGGTGCGCTGCGCAGCAACAACCTCGAGCTGCTGCTCCAGATGTGCTGCGCGGGCCTCGGCATCACGCGCCTACCCGATGGCGCCGTGAGCGGACCGATCGCGCGCGGCGAGCTGGTGCAGCTGTTCCCCGAGTACACCTGTACGCCATACGACACGCGGCCCACGATGTATGCTGTGCATGCGAAGGATCCGGGCAAAGATCGGCTGCGCGAAGCGTTCATTCGCACGCTGCAAGAGACGGCTGTCGCGCAGTTCGAAGGCGTTCGCCAGAGCTAACCCTACTGCGGACGCTCCCCGCAGGGCCGATTGCGGGCGCGATTTCTCGCGCGCTCGAGCTTTTGTCGACCGAGACCCGAGCAAGTCGGCGACCATCGAGTGCGAGAGAGACGCGGGGGAGAAACGTCATGAGGGCAACACGCTCCTGCGCCGCAGGTGCGCTCACGCTCGGCCTGATGTCGGCGTCGGGCTGCAGCCCGGTCGACGAAGACGCCGCCGAGCTACAACCGCGGTCACCCGGGGAGCCGGATCTCGACTCCGTCTACCAGAACATCGATGCGCTGGTCGGCTCGTGCACCTACGTCAGCGGCGTGGTCACCGTGACCTCCACGACGGGGCAGACGATCATCGTCACCAAGCGCGCCGTGGACTCGGTGATCCTGGTCAACAACAACCCCTGTACGACCGCGGCCAACCCTCCGGTCGCCGCCGACTCCGCCAAGATGAAGCGGCTCGTGATCAAGGGCTCGGCCTCGGATGAGTCGCTGATCCTCGACTATCTGGGCGGCTTGTTCGCGCCCGGCATCGCGAACGCGGCCTTCGGTGGCACCGCGATCGACATGGGCGGCGGCGCGGACGCCGTGACCGTGCAGGCGACGTCGTCTGCAGACACGCTCTACATCGGCTCCGACGGCCTGGCCTTCAACGCGGATCGCTACAAGGACCTGACGTTCAGTGGAGTCGAGTCCCTGCGCGTCGTGCTCGGCAACGGGGCCGACGTGCTGACCGCGACGAACCCGACGCCCACCAAGGGCGTCATCGGCTCCGCGACGATCCCGCTCACCATCTTCGGCGGCGCCGGCAACGACGTGATCATCGGCGGTGCGGCGGTGGACACGATCTGGGGCGGCCCCGGCAACGACACGCTCTCGGGCGGCGCCAGCAACGACACGCTGTACGGGGAAGAAGGCGCAGACATCATGCACGGCACCGCCGCTGCCGATGGCGATGACACGCTCGACTGCGGCAACGAGTCGCCGAGCAACACCTCGCTCGACATGGTGAGCTACGAGAAGCGCACGCGCGTGATCTCGGCGACGCTCGGCTCCCCAGGCAGCGCCGGCGAGTCGGGTGAGCTCGACAGCATCAACGCGAACTGCGAGGGCATCACCGGCGGCTCGGCAAACGA
>DASUME010000763.1:0-2793 GCA_036277895.1 Polyangiales bacterium | reverse complement strand
GATGTCGAACTCGACCATCTTGAACGGCGGCGCCAGCTTGTTCTTGACCACCTTCACCCGCGTCTGCGCGCCGAGGACCTCGTCCCCTCGCTTGATCGGCTTGCCCTTGCGGATGTCGAGCCGCACCGAGCAGTAGAACTTGAGCGCGTTGCCGCCGGTAGTGGTCTCCGGCGAGCCGAACATGACGCCGATCTTCATGCGGATCTGGTTGATGAACACCAGGATGGTGTTCGACTTGTGCACGGTGGCGGTGAGCTTGCGCAGCGCCTGGCTCATCAGGCGCGCCTGCAGGCCCACGTGGCTGTCGCCCATCTCGCCCTCGATCTCCGCCTTGGGCACGAGCGCCGCGACCGAGTCGACGACCACCATGTCCACCGCGCCAGAGCGCACGAGCATGTCCGCGATCTCGAGCGCCTGCTCGCCGTGATCCGGCTGCGAGACCAGCAGCTCATCGACGTTCACGCCGAGCTTGCGCGCGTACGAGATGTCGAGCGCGTGCTCCGCGTCGATAAACGCCGCGATGCCGCCGGCGCGCTGGCACTCCGCGATCGCGTGCAGGGTGAGCGTGGTCTTGCCGCTCGACTCCGGCCCGAAGATCTCGATGATGCGTCCACGGGCGTAACCGCCGATGCCGAGCGCCAGGTCGAGCGACGTGGAGCCGGTGGAGATCACCGGGACGTCCGCCTTCTCGTTCTCGCCGAGGCGCATGATGGCGCCCTTGCCGTACTGCTTCTCGATCGAACCCAGCGCGAGCTCGAGCGCCTTTTCGCGGTTGCTGTCCTTCTGCATGACCTCTCCCCGTTCAGCTGAGGGGAGTCTGTCCGACCGCTGCTCAGTTGTACAGGTTTCACGCAAAGAAAAATGTGAGGCCCCCCGCCAGCTACGGCGCGGCCAGGGGCCGGATCAGAACTCGTCCGATCCCAGCTTTCCTGCGCGACCTTCAGCAGTTCGGCGCGCGTTGCCCGCGGCCGCAGGGGGCGGCTGGGCAGGTGCGGGAGCGGGCTTCGGCGGCTCCTGGACGGCGATCTCCGGGGCGGACTTCTTCCTCCCACGCAGCGCACGCTTCACCTCGGGCTCCGGCGCGGGCGCCATGATCGAAGCGTCGGGCACCACCACGGCGGTCGGCTTCACCACCACTGGCTCGGGCTGCTCCACGCTCGGCAGCGCCGGCGCAGCGGCCGCCGCCGGAGGGGGCGGCGGCTGGCGCAGCATCACCGTCGCGCCCGCCCCACCGAGTGCGAGCACCACACAGACTCCGGCCCACAACCCGAGGCTCGACTTCGTACGCGAACCTTGCGGCGTGGTGCGCAGCAAGGCCGGCTGGCCCACCGCCTCGGCGCCGCTGCGAGGCGTGCGCAGCAGGCGCCCCTGCCCCTCTGGCACCGCCAGCCCCGCGCTGCGCGACAAGAACGGCCGCAGCGCCTCGATCAGCGCACGCATGCTGCGCGGCCGCTCGTCGCGGTTGCGCGCGACCGCCTTCATCACCAGGTCCGCGAGCCCCGGCGGCAGATCCGGGCGCAGCTTCCCGAGGTGCAGCGGCTCGGTGGTCAACACGCGGATAGCCAGCGCCGACATGCTGTCCGCCATGAACGGCGGCTCGCCCGCGATCGCCTCGTACAGGATCACGCCCATCGCGTACACGTCGACGCGCGCATCGAGATCACGCTGCCCGCTCAGCTGCTCGATCGACATGTAGTACGGCGTGCCCATCGCCACGCCGCTGCGCGTGAGGCGCTCGCCGCGCGGGTCGTCCACCTTGGAGATGCCGAAGTCGAGCACGCGCGGATCGTCGAGCCGGCCGCTCGTGCCGACGCACACGAAGATGTTGTCGGGCTTCAGATCGCGGTGCACCACACCCTGCTCGTGCGCGGACGCGACGCCCTCCATCGCGCGTATCAGGATCGCGAGCGCTTCCTCGAGCGTGAGCGTGCTGTCGGCCAGCAGGTCCGACAGCGGCTTGCCCTCCAGCAGCTCCATCACGATGTACAGCACGTCGCCATCGCGCCCGACGTCGAACACGTCCACCACGTGGCGGTGGTGCAGGCGCCCCATCACCTGCGCCTCGCGCAGGAAGCGGCTCACGATGTCGGCGTCCTCCACGAACTCCGGCAGCAGCGTCTTCATCGCCATGCGCTTGCCGGTCTGCGCGTGCGAGACCGCGTAGACCGCACCCATGCCGCCGTGGCCGAGCGGGCGCTCGACGACATACTTGCCGGCGACCGCAGTGCCGGAGGCGAGCCCATGGTGCCGCATGCGGCGCTACTCTAGCAGCAGCCCGTGCGCCTCCCGCAACCGACAACCCCGAACGACGCGTTCAGCTGGTAAACAGCTCCGCGCGCACGCGAGCGCGCTCACGGTCCAGCTGCTCGGCGGTGGCCCCGAGGCCATTGAGGAGCCGCTCGGCCATCGCCAGCGCGACCTCGGCCTCCGCGGTGACCACGATGTCTGCGCCGGCGCTGCCGAGATCCTTCTGCTCTTGCAGGTACGTGGTGCGCGCCAGCACCAGGATGCGCGGGTTGAGCTGCTTGGCCAGCCGCACCACCGTCTCCGGAGGGCTGCCCGCCGCCGCGAAGATCAGGCCCACCGCCCGCTCGGCGCCCGCGGCCTCCAGGATCGACTGCTGGGATGCGTCGCCGTAGACCGCCGCGATGCCCTCCTTGCCGAGCGCGCTCACCGTCTCGTGGTTCAGCTCGATCACCACCGGATGCAGGCCGTTTTCGCGCAGCACGCGCGTGATGATGCGCCCGACCGGGCCGTAGCCGACGACGATCGCGCGGTCGTGGCTCGAGCTGG
>DASUME010000762.1:0-3889 GCA_036277895.1 Polyangiales bacterium | reverse complement strand
CGAACCAGTGGCGTCCGCCCACGTAGCCGAGCGCGAGCTCGCCGATGCCCGCGATCGCGCGCGTGTCGATCGGCAGCAGCGGGCGCACCGAGCCCTCCAGCACCAGGTACCCGGCGACGCGCGCGGGGAACAGCTTGCTCTCGGGCTTCGGCGCGATCGGCTTGAGGATCGGCGGGGGCAGGGAAGACTGCGCTGGCGCTGGCGCTGGCGCTGGCGCTGGCGCTGCAACCATGACGGCAGCGCCCTCCACGGCGAGGTCGATCACCGGTCGCGCCTCCACGTGCGTGGACTCGACCCAGACCAGATCGTCGCGCGCGTACACGGCGCGCGCCGCGCCGGGCACGCGGCGTCGCTCGGCGAGCTCCAGGTTGCCCTCGCGGCGCTCCACCACGAACACCCCCTGGGCGCCGCAGGCCGCGTACCAGCGCTCGCCCAGCGCGAGCACCTGCAGCGGCTCGCAGCCCCAGCTCACGAGCGCCGCACGCACGGGCTCGTCTTGCGCGCGCGCGAGCGCCGCCCACCACACCAACCCGATGATCAAGAAGCGAAGCATGTCCGCCCCAGGCTAACGAGCGCGTGCCGAGTCGGGAAGAAATGCGCAGCGCGGTTGGGGTGGCGGGCGTCTGTCGCTACCATGGCGTGGTGACTCCGCTGCACGAGCCCACGCTGGCCACCGACGAGCTCCGCCCCACCCACCTCGAGGTCGACCTCGGCGCGATCGGTCGCAACTACCTGCGCATCGCCGCCCGCGTGGCGCCCGCGCGCGTGATGCCGGTGTTGAAGGCGAACGCGTACGGCCATGGGCTGGTGCAGGTGGCGCGCAAGCTGGAGCAGCTCGGCGCGCCGTACGTCGCGGTCGCGTACCTGGAGGAGGCGATGCGGCTGCGCCAGGAGGGCGTGCGGCTGCCGGTGCTGGTGCTCGGCGGCATCGTCGGCTCGCAGATCCCGCGCTTCTTGGAGCACGACCTGACGCTGACCGCGAGCTCGGTCGACAAGCTGAACGCGATCGACGCCTGCGCTGCCGCGATGGGCCGGCGCGCGCGCGTGCACCTGAAGATCGACACCGGCATGGAGCGCATCGGCGTGCACTGGTACAGCGCCGAGCGCCTGCTGGAGCACACGCTGCGCACCGAGCACGTGCAGGTCGAGGGCATCTTCACGCACTTCGCCACCGCCGACGAGCGCGAGCTCGCGCATGCGCAGCTGCAGCTCGAGCGCTTCCAGGAAGTCTTGCGCTTCTACGAGCGCCGATCGCTGCCCACGCCGCTGCGCCACGCCGCCAACTCGGGTGCGATCCTGCAGCTGCCCGCGAGCTACTTCGATCTGGTGCGGCCCGGCGTGCTCCTGTTCGGCGCCAGCCCCGCGCTCGATCTGCCGCTGCCGATCCCGCAAGAGCAAGCGCTGCGCTGGGTGACGCGCGTGGTGTTCTTCAAGGTCGTGAAGGCCGGCAATCCGATCAGCTACGGCGCCCATTACACCCCCGCCAGCGACACGCGCGTGATCACGATGCCGGTCGGCTACGGCGACGGCTACATGCGCGCGATGAGCGGGCGCGCCGAGGTGCTCGTGCACGGCCAGCGGGTGCCGGTGGTGGGCCGCATCTGCATGGACCAGATCATGGCCGACATCGCGCAGGGCAGCGCCTACAACGGCGACGAGGTGGTGCTGCTCGGCGACGGCATCCGGATCGAGGAGCTGGCCGCCTGGGCTCATACCATCCCGCATGAGATCCTGACCAACATCAACACGCGGGTGCCGCGCGTCTACCGCGATCTCGATTCGCACGCGTAGTACCCTCGCGCTGCCGATCAGCGTCGGCGTGGGAGGAGGAGCGAGCTACGAAGGGGCGGTGACCTCAACCGACGTCGAGTACAAGGTGCAGGCGATCACCGCGCGCGCCAAGGGCCCGAGCAGCAAGGAGCCGCTCGGCTACCGCATCGACACCGAAGGCGCGCCGATCGGCGCCGTCGATCTGAAGCGCCCCGGCAAGGTCTGGATCAGCAAGGCCACCCAGGCAGGCGCGCGCGAGCAGCTCGCCTGCCTGTTCGCGGGTCTGTTGCTGTATCTGCCGAAGCAAGACCACTAACCGTGTTGCCAGAAGCTCTGCACCAGGCTGCGCTTGCCCTCGAGCGCGGTGGCGTCGAGCGCGGCGAGATCTTCGGCGTCCACGGACCAGCCGAGCGCGCCAGCGTTGTCCTCGGCCTGGCGCTTGTTCTTCGCGCCGGGGATCGGCACCGCGCCCTTGGCGATCAGCCAGTTGAGCGCGACCTGGCTCGGCGTGCGCTCGTGCTTCTTGCCGATACGCTTGAGCGCCGCGACGATCGGGTCGACGCGCTTCATCGGGTGTGCGGAGAAGTGGCGCTGTCCGGGCGGCGGGTTGGCCGAGGAGTACTTGCCCGTCAGCCGCCCCTGGCCGATCGGCGAGTACGCGAGCACGGTGACGCCGAGCTGCTTGCAGCCTTCGAGCAGGCCGCCCAGCTCCGGCGCTCGGCGCAGCAGCGAGAACTCGACCTGGTTGGTCGCGAGCTTCAAGCCACGCGCCTCCAGCTCACGCTTGATCGAGTGCGCCTCGCGCAGCGAGTAGTTCGAGACGCCCACCGCCTTGAACAGGCCCTGCTGGTGCGCGAGCGCGAGCGCCTCCGCCAGCGCGCCGTGCGAGCGCAAGCTGATCGGCCCGTGCAGCTGGTACAGGTCGACGTGTGGCCGGCCGAGCCGATCGAGCGACGCCCGCAGCGCGTCGACGAGCGCGACCTTCACGTTCAGCTTCCAGGGTGCGGGGAGGAACTTGGTCGCGATCTGCGGCGCCGGCAGCGAGCTGTCGTGGTACTGCGCGAGCAGGCGGCCGATGATGCGCTCGCTCTCGCCGCTGCCGTAGACCTCGGCGGTGTCGAGCAGCGTCACGCCCGCGCGCAGGCTCGCCTCGTAGGCCTCCCGAATGCTGGCCTCGCTGAGGCTCGCGTCGTACCCGCCCATGCCCCATACGCGCTTGTCGCCCCAGGCCCAGGTGCCCACGCCGAGCCGGGGGATGCGCACGTCCGTGCCGGGGAGGAGGATGGTTTCGCTCATGCCGCGAGTCGTACCACGCGGCTCGCGCGCTAGGGGGGCCGTTGCTACACACGAGGTATGGCCGCACGAGTGATCGATCCAGCCGCGATCGCGGCGTCCTATCGCGCGCAGCTGCGTGCCGAGCTGCAGGCGCTGCCGCAGCTCACCTTGATGGGCTTGCTCGCGGAGGGCCACGCCCCCTCGGCCACGTACGCGGAGTACACGCGCAAGGGCTGCGAGGACGTCGGCATGCGCTTTCAGCTGCGCTCGGTGACGCCTGCCGAGGCGGAGCGCGCGGTGCGCGAGGCGAGCGCGGATCCGGGAGTGCATGGCATACTCGTGTACTACCCGATCGGGGCCAGCGATGGCTGGCTGCGCGAGCTCGTGGATCCGCGCAAGGACATCGAGGGGCTGCACTCGTACTGGGCGCGCTGCCTGTACGAGAACCGGCGCTTCGTCGATGCGGCGCAGACCAAGCAGGCGATCCTGCCGTCGACGCCGCTCGCGGTGCACAAGCTGCTCGAGGCCGCGGGTGCATTCGGCAGGGGAGCGCGGCCGCTCGAGGGCGTGAAGGCGGTGGTGTTCAACCGCAGCGAGGTGGTCGGCTATCCGCTGGCCGCGATGATGGCGCACGACGGCGCGCAGGTGATCTCGTTCGACCTCGAGGGCGCGCGGATGTTCACGAGCGCGGCCAACGGCGAAGCCCACCGCAGCGAGCCCACGCCGAGCTCGCGCGCCGAGGCGCTGGCCGAGGCGGACGTGATCGTGACCGGCGTGCCGAGCCGCGCGTTCCCGCTCGTGCGCGGCGACGAGATCAAGCCGGGCGCGATCTGCCTCAACTTCT
>DASUME010000761.1:0-2371 GCA_036277895.1 Polyangiales bacterium | reverse complement strand
ACCATCTGCTACATCTACACGTCGGGCACGACCGGCTTGCCCAAGGCGGCGGTGATCACCAACCGCCGCTGGATGGGCGGTGCGCTGCTGTTCGGCCTGACCATGTTCCAGGCCAGCACGCGCGACATCCTCTACCTGCCGCTGCCGCTCTACCACTCGAACGCGGCGATCATCGGCATGGGCACGTCGCTGGTGACCGGCTGCGCGATCGCGCTGCGCCGCAAGTTCTCGTCGTCGCAGTTCTGGAGCGACGTGCGCAAGTACGACGCCTCGCTGTTCATCTACATCGGCGAGCTGTGCCGCTACCTGCTCAACGCGCCCAAGACGCCGGACGAGCGCAACCACCGGCTGCGGCTCGCGGTGGGCAACGGCCTGCGCCCGGACATCTGGGAGGCGTTCCAGCGCCGCTTCGGCGTGCCGCTGGTGCGCGAGTTCTACGCGGCCACCGAGGGCAACCAGCCGATCTTCAACTTCGAGGGTCGCCCTGGCATGCTCGGCCGGCTGCGCCCAGGCCAGGAGATCGTGCGCTGCGACGAGGCGAGCGGCGAGATCATCCGCGACGCCAAGGGCATGTGCACGCCCGCCAAGGGTGGTGAGAAGGGCATCCTGCTCATCCACATCAACCCGCTGTTCAAGTTCGACGGCTACGTCGACGCCAAGGCGAGCGCGGGCAAGGTCGTGTCGGACGTGTTCAAGCGCGGCGACCGCTACTTCAACTCGGGCGACATCCTGCAGATCCACGAGGACAAGTGGGTCTCGTTCGCGGACCGCATCGGCGACACCTTCCGCTGGAAGGGCGAGAACGTCTCGACCAACGAGGTCGCCGAGGTGCTGAACGGCGCCGACGGCGTGCTGGAGACCAACGTGTACGGCGTGTCCGTGCCGGGCTCCGAGGGCCGCGCGGGCATGGCCAGCATCAGCGCCAACGGCGAGTTCGATATCGGCAAGCTCGGCCAGTTCGTGCTCTCGAAGCTGCCCGCCTACCAGCGCCCGTACTTCGTGCGCCTGCAGCAGTCGGGCGACATGCGCGTCACCGGGACCTTCAAGCACCAGAAGGTCGCGTACCGCGATGAAGGCTACGACCCGAGCAAGGTACAGGACCCGCTGTTCTTCTTGGATGGGGACCGCTATGTCCCGATCGATGAGGGCCTGTTCAAGAAGCTGCAGTCGGGCGAGCTGCGGGTCTAGAACCCAGAGCGTCTGGCACGCACGGCTACGACTACGTGTCGTCGAGCACGAGCAGGACGTGTTCGTGCTCGACCCACGTGGGGCGCGAGATCAAGCCGCGTGTTTCCCCACGGGGTGCGAGAGATACGCGGGGATCACTTGGCTTCGGGTGGCGCGTCCCAGTCCTGCACGGGCTCTCCCTTGAGCACGGACAGGATGTCGATCGCCGCCGCTGCGCCGTCGCCCGCGCTGATGATCGCCTGGCTGCGCGTGGGGCGTACCAGCCGCCCCACCGCGTACACGCCGGGCAGCTCCGTGCGGCCGTTGATGTCGACGTGCAGTCCGTCTTTGTCGTCGAATTTGAGCCCGAGCTGCTGGGCCAGCTTGGGTGACTTGCCCTCGGACAAGATCACGAAGCGCGCGTTGACCTGCTCGCCGTGCTCGAGCGTGGCCTCGTACAGCTCTCCCTTCTTCACCAGCGACTCCACGCGCGCGCCGACCAGCTTGGCGCCGAACGAGCTAGCCTGCAGGCGGGCGACGCGCTGAAACTCGCTGCCGTGAATGTCGGGAATGCCGAGATAGTTGGATACCTGCGCCCAGTGCATGGCGGTCTTGTCTTGCCCGAACACGCTCACCTCGACGCCGTTCTTGGCCAAGAACAGCGCCGCACTCAAGCCACCCGGTCCGTCGCCCACCACGATCGCGCTCATCTCTGCCTCGCTCCTCTGCGCCTGCATCGGCGTACCTGTGTACCGTAACCGTGTAGCGCGGAGTGAGCACTTCGCGAGGTATGATTCCACGGGGCGATGCGCGACTTTCGCAGGCAAGTAGCGGTACTGGGCACGCTGCACGAGCTGACGTCGGACGCCGAGCGTGCTTCCGCGTTTCGCCGTGGCATGGCGAGCCTCGCCCAGGCGGCGCTCGACCCGGCGGCCGCTCCGTTCGCGGGCTGCGCGAGCGAGCGCTTGCTGAGTAGCGTGAAGGTGATGCTCTCGTCGCGCTTGCTCGACCAGCTCGAGTTCCTGCGCCCTGCGGCTGCGGCCTCGGCGTTGTACGCGCTCGCCGGCGCCTTGCCTTCTGCGAGCGCGGAGCGACGTGAGCTCGGGCGGCGGCTGCTGAAGCGGGTTGCGTTCGGGGACGCGCAGAGCTTCGTGACGCTGTGCACCGCGCTCGCGCTCGGCTCCACGCGCGCGTTCGAGGCGGC
>DASUME010000760.1:0-5149 GCA_036277895.1 Polyangiales bacterium | reverse complement strand
CTGCGTGGGCAGGCTGAAGCCGGCCAGCAGCGCGGGCAGGCCCATCGCCAGCTGCCCGTAGAACAGCGTGCGCCAGCCGAGCAGCTCGGTGAGGTAGCCGCCGATCACCACACCCAGGAGCGGCGAGATCGCGACCGTGCTGGTCCAGTAGCCGATCGGCGTGGCGCGCAGCGCCGGCGGATAGAGCGCGCTGATGATCGCGAGCGCCGCTGGCATGAACAGCGCGCCGCCCACGCCGGTCACGAAGCGCGCGAGGATCAACATCGGAAGATCGGGCGCGACCGCGGAGGCGAAGATGCCCACCAGCGTCAGCACGAAGCCCGCCAGCCAGATGCGCCTGGCCCCGAGCCGATCGGTGAGTCCGCCGGCGAGCGGCGTGCAGGCGGCGACGGCCAGCAGCGGCGCGAGGCTGACCCAGTTCGTGGCGGCCATCGGCGCGTTCAGCTCGCGCGCGATCGAGGGCAGCGCGACCAGCAGCACGGTGATGGTCACGTTGCTGACGAACACGCCCCACAGGCTGACCACCAGCGCGAAGCGCGCGCGTGGCGAAGGCTCGAACTCCGGAGACACCTTGCGCCGCTATGACGCGTGCCACGGCGCGAGCAAGTGCTCAGCGTCGGGTCAAACGCACGGGGGCGCGGGCGCCGAACACCAGCTCGCGCTCGCCGTGCGCGAAGCTGAGCCGCAGCGTAGCGTCTTCCACCTCGCGCACCGTGAAGTACTGCGGGTTCTGGCTGCGCGCCTCGACGGCGATCTCGCGCCGCTCGCCAGCGGGCGAGACCTCGATCACGCGGTAGCCCGGGCGCAGGAACAGCGTGTAGCTGCCGGCCGGCAGCGGCGTGGTCAGGTCGCCCTCGGCCGCGCGCAAGGTCAGCATCGCGGCACCGCCGATCTCCACCGTCGCGTCCTGCAGCAGGTAGGTGGTGCCATCGTCCAGCGAGGTGCTGAGCGGCAGGCGCACGCTGGCGCTGAGGTCCGGCTCCTGGAACGGGTCGACGTCGAGCAGCTCCCTGGAGCAGGCGACCGACGAGATCAGGAGCGCAAGAGCGAGCGCGCGGCGCATGGGGCTCCGAGGGGAAGGAGTACGCTCTTGAAGTAGCGCAGTGCCGATGTCGCGCAAAGGCATACATGCTGGTTTGGCGATCTCCCACACCGTCGCCACGTGGCCACGCCGCTGTGTCCGTGGGGCCGCATGCGTCGCCGTGAAGCGCTGAAATTTCCGCGCGGAACGACGGTTGCTTAGGGTGCCGGCATGCGCCTTCGCCTCGCGTTGCTCGTGAGCATGCTCGTCGCCTGCGGCGGCAAACCCAGCGTGTCCGTTCCCGGAGGGCCCACGCTCGGCGTCGCCCCGCCCGCCAACAGCACGCCCAAGGACGGGCCGCTGACGGTCACCTACTTCGCGCCCCAGGGCGAGACCCGCGGCGGTCAGCTGGAGATCAGCGTCTCGTTCGACCGCCCGATGGTCGAGCTCGGCGCCGACACGCCGCCCGAAGGCACGATCACGCTGGAGCCCGGCGTGGCCGGCCGCGCGCGCTGGGTCGGCTCGCAGACGCTGATGTTCGAGCCGAGCGCGCCGCTGCCGATGGGCACCGAGTTTCGCGTGCGCGTCGATGGGCTGGGCGCGCTCGACGGCAAGCGGCTGGCGCAGCCGCTGGAGTTCAGCTTCGCGACGCCCGCGCTCGCGCTCACCCGCCACAGCGTGCCGCAGCAGCCAGAGCAGAAGCGTAAGACGCCGTTCGAGCTGTGGTTCAACGCGCCGGTGGACGCGAGCTTCGTCGCGCAGGCCAGCACGCTCGCGATCAAGGAGCGCGCGCTGGAGTTCAGCGTCGAGCCGGACAAGGACGACGCGCGGCACGTGCGCGTGGTGCCCAAGGCCGCGTACCCGATCGGCGCCAAGGTGGAGCTCACCGTGCGCGCGGGGCTGCGCGGCGTGCAGGGCCCACGCCCGCTCGCGGCCGATGAAGTCATGCACCTGCAGGTGTACAGCGCGCTGCGCGTGCTGCCGAATCCGCCCTGCGAGGACGACCAGTGCATGCCGATGCTGCGCTTCTCGAACCCCGTGCACACCAAGGACGCGTACGCGCGGCTGGTGTTCGATCCGCCGATCCCGAAGTACGTGCGCAACGACGACTACGTCACGGACCAGCTCTACTTCGGGGAAGAGCTCGCGCCCGGCACCACGTACACGGTGCGCATCGAGGGGCCGCTCAAGGACGTGTACGGGACGCAGCTCGGCAAAGAACGCAGCGCGGTCGTGCGCACGCCGCCGTTCCCTGCGCTCGCGCAGCTCCTGGTGGTCGGCGATCAGCGGCCCGGAGGCACCGGCCCCGTACGCGCGCAGCTGCAGCACCTGCAGAGCGCGCAGCTCGAGCTCTACCCGCTCACGTTCGAGGAGGTGCTGCCGAATGCGCTCGAGGCGATCACGCCGAAGGCGAAGCCGGTCAGCCGAAGCTTCGGCGAGGTCGGACCCGTCGAGCGCAAGGTGGTCGAGATCGACGCCGCCGAGGCCTTGCCTCGACACGCAGGGCTCGTGCTCGCGGTCTTGAAGGGGCAGGGCAAGCGCTACCCGCTCGAGCAACGCAAGCTGCTCGCGTTCGGGGATCTCGCCCCGTCGCTGAAGATCGGCCAGCGCGACGGTGTGGTCTGGGTGACCCGGCTCAGCGACGCGGCGCCGGTCGCGGGAGCGCGCGTGCGTGTGGTGCGCGGCACCGGCACGCTCGCGCAGGGCGTCAGCGACGCGCGTGGCTTGTTCGCGTTTCAGTTCACGAGCGAGCGCGACCAGGACTCGGGCGAAGGCGACGTGGCCGCGGTGGTCGAGAAGGACGGCGAGCTCGCGTTCACGCAGAAATACGGCGGCATCGGCCCGTGGGAGGTCAGCGGCCGCGGCACCTGGGACGGCGAGGGCGCGACGCGTGCGCACCTGTTCACGGAGCGCGGCATCTACCGCCCGGGTGACACCGTGCAGCTCAAGGGCATCCTGCGCGATGCCGACGCGCAGGGCCTGAAGCCGAGCCGCGGCGAGATCACGCTGCGGGTGACCGACATGAGCGACGCCGAGGTCGAGACCGTGACGCTCCCGCTCAGCGCGTACGGGTCCTTCTCGCGCGCGATCCGCGTGCCCGGTTCGATCGAGCTGGGCTCGCTGCTGATGAGCGTCAGCTACCGCGAGCAGACGTTCCAGCAGACCGTCGAGATCGCGGAGTTCCGCCCGGCCGAGCTGGAGGCGAAGCTGGTTCCGTCGCGCGAGCTCGCGCTGCGCAGCGACGACGTGCAGGCGAAGCTCAGCGCCGCCTACCTCTTCGGTGCGCCGGCCGCGGGGGCACACGTGTACTGGAGCGCGCGCTACCTCACGCGCGGCTTCGCGGCGCCGGGCTTCGAGGGCTTCAGCTTCCACGACCGCGACGTCGAGACCGAGAGCTACCACGTCGCGGGCAGCGGCGAGGGCGAGCTCGATGCGCGCGGCGAGCTGACGTTGTCGACCAAGCTCACGCAGGTGCCGCTCGACGGTCCGTCGAGCCTGGAGATCGAGTCGAGCATCAACGTCGACAGCACGCAGCTCTCCGCGCGTGCGACGGTGGACGTCTTGCCCTCGAGCGTGGTCGTCGGGGTGCGACCCGGCAGCACGGTGCTGGAGCACGACAAGCCGTTCGAGGCCGAGCTCGTCGCGCTGAACCCGGACGGCAGCGCACGCGCGGGCGTGGCGCTGGAGGCCTCGCTGCTGCGCCGCACGTGGAGCTACGAAGCGGACCGCTGGACGCCGCACGACACGCGCATCGCGGGCTGCAAGCAGAAGAGCGCGAGCACCGCCGTGCGCTGCGCGCTGCAGACCCAGGAGCCGGGCCTGTACGTCGTACGCGCGCAGGGCAAGGACGCCGCGGGACGCCTGAGCCGCGCGGCGGAGTACGTGTACGTGTGGGGCGAGGGCGGCAGCGGCTGGGGCGAGCAGGACGAGCGCATCCTCGAGCTACATGCGGCCAAGGACACCTACAAGCTCGGCGAGACCGCGAAGATCCTGGTGCCGTCACCGTTCGCGCGCGCCGAGGCGCTGGTCACGGTGGAGCGCGAGGGCGTGCTCTCGTCCGAGCGCGTGCAGCTCGGCAGCGCGGGCACGATCGACGTCGCGATCGATCAGCGCTTCGTGCCGAACGCGTTCGTGTCGGTGCTGCTGGTGAAGCCGCTCGGGGGGCCCGAGGAGGGGCCCGCCTTTCGCGTGGGCACGATCGAGCTCGCCGCGGACGTGAGCGATCGGCAGCTGAAGGTCGAGGTGCAGCCCGACGCCGCCGAGAAGCGACCGGGGGAGGACGTCACGGTGACGCTCGCGGTGAAGGACGCGGCGGGCAAGCCGGTGCAGTCCGAGCTCACGGTGTTCGCGGTCGACGAGGGCGTGCTGACGCTGACCGGGTACCGCACGCCCGATCCGTTCGCGGCCATCTACGCGCCCCACGGGCTCTCGGTGTGGACGAGCGACGTGCGTGGAGCGCTGCAGCGCCTGCTCGCGGCCGCCGACGAGGACAAGGGCGGCGACGAGGGCGGCGGCGGTGGCTCGGAGGTGATGCGCAGCAACTTCTCCGCGGTAGCCGCCTACGTGCCGAGCCTGGAGACGGACGCGCTCGGACGCGCGGCGCTACGCTTCAAGCTGCCGGACTCGACCACCAAGTTCCGGATCATGGCGGTGGCCGCGTCGCGCGACAGCAGGCTAGGCTCGGGTGACGCCAGCGTGCGCACCAAGAAGCCGCTGATGATGCGCCCGCTGCTGCCGCGCGTGATGCGTGCAGGCGACGCGATGAGCGCGGGTGTGGTCGTGCACAACGAGACCGACGCGGCCGTGATCGCGAACGTGCAGCTGGACGCGCAAGGGCTCGCGAACGGCTCCGCCGCGGTGCAGGCGGTCGCGGTCCCCGCACACGGCGCCACGCAGGTGCGCTGGCTGCTGCGCGCCGAGCGTGTGGGCAAGGTCTCGCTTCGTTTTCACGCAACCACAGCCAACGAAAAAGACGGCCTCGCGTTCGAGCGTGAGGTGCTGTCGCCGAGCGTGCTGGAGACGATGAGCATCGCCGGAGCCACCCCTTCGTCGGTGCAGGAGGCCCTCGCCCCGCTCGACAAGGTGCGCAACGACGTCGGCGGCCTGAAGGTCTCACTCGCGGCCAGC
>DASUME010000759.1:0-14486 GCA_036277895.1 Polyangiales bacterium | reverse complement strand
CATGGCTCCTCCAGCAGCTGCTCGACTGCCGCGCGGATGAACTGCGCATCCGACGGGTTCTGGTACGGGTTGCCCGCGCGATGGCCCCAGCTGGACGGGATCTCGCGGTAGCGTGCGCCCGGGATCAGCGCGGCATCGTCCGCGCAGTCTTCGGGGGTGAAGTACAGGTCGGTCGCGCTCGGCATCACCAGGGTGCGCGCGCGGATCGAGGCCAGAGCCGTCGAGAGCGAGTCGCCTCGCGACACGTCGTTCGCGATCCAGGTCCGCAGCATCGCCAACAGGTCGAGCGGGTCGCGCCGCCGGTAGGACGCTTCCCACGCGCGCAGCAGGTAGTCCTCGAGGTCTGTGTAGCCGAGCGACAGGTACAGCTGCTGACGGTAGAAGGCCTGCGAGGCGGCCCAGCTCGCGTAGATGCGCGCGAACGCCCTGAAGCCGCGTGTGGGCACGTCCGTAAACCGCACGCCGTCCCAGGTGGGATCCGCGTGCAGCGCGGCCTCCAGGCTGCGCAGGAACACGATGTTGTGCTCGCGCGTCTTGGCGGTGCCACACAGCGCAGCCACGCGCTGCACGCGCTCCGGGTGCAGCACCGCCCAGTGCAGCGCCTGTTGCGCACCCATCGACCAACCGTACGCAAGCGCGATCTGCTCGACGCCAAAGCGCTCCCGCAACAGGCGGTCCTGCGCCGCCACGTTGTCGAAGTGCGTGACCTCGAACGGCGTGCCCGCAGGCAGCTGGCTCGGCGAGCTGGACAGCCCGTTGCCGAGCATGTTGGGGATCACGATGAAGTAGCGCGAGGGATCGAGGATCGGCCCGACCAGCCACTCGATGTCCGGGTGCTGTGCGCCGTACGACGTGGGGTACAGGATCACGTTCGAGCGCGCGGCGTTCAGCGTGCCGTACGTGCTGTACACGAGCTTGGCGTCGGGCAGCGCTTCGCCGTTGTCGAGCTTGAACGTACCGAGCTCGAAGACGCCGACCGTCATGCCGCTCGCTTCAGGCCCTTCACGAACGCCCGATGCATGCCGAGGTAGCCGTCGCGCTCCACGTGCACCAGCAGCGGCCCCATGCTGCGGTGCGCCTCCGCCAGCGCGAAGAACGGGAGCGCCGGGTAGCGATGGTGCTCCGCGTGGTAGGGCATCTCCCACATCAGGAAGCGCACCGGCCAGGCGGTGTACGTGGTGCGCGTGTTCGCGAGCGGCGCGTCGAGCTCGGCGCAGCCGGTGTGCTCGGCGAGCAAGATCGCGCGCAGCAGCGGCTGCGCGAGCACCATCGGGATCAGCCAGTACAGCAAAAAGTACGGCTGTCCAAGCGCGGTCGAGAGCGCGATCGCCGCCCCGTACGTCGCCAGCTGCCAGCGCACCGACCGGATCACATCGGGCCCCGTCTTCGCGTTGAGGAACGGGTAGTCCGTGCGGCCGAGCGCGATCCGAAAGTGCGTCTTGAGCTTGCCGATCCACCAGGTGATGCCGCTCATCTCGATCAGGTAGCCGAGCAGGTCGCGCGGCTTGCCGTCGTCGAGCTCCGGATCCTGGCCGGGCTGGTTCGTGAAGCGGTGGTGCCAGGTGTGGTAGTAGCGATAGAAAGTCGCGTTGTAGAACGAGAGCAAGCCGGCGAGCCAGCCCGCGCTCTCGTTCAGCCATTGCGTGCGAAACGCAGTGCGGTGCACGCACTCGTGCATGGCCGCGAACATCGTCACGTACGTGAAGCCCAGCGCCAAGCCCAGCATCAGCGTCAGCCACGGAGGCCCGCCGAGGTTCCAGCCGTACAGCACCCCCGCCACGAGCATCAGCGCGAGATGGCCGCCCAGGCGCGCGAGGCCCTGCGCGTCCGATCGCTGCTGCAAGCGCCGCATGATCTCCGCGGGGATCGGCGCCGCGTGGGTCCCGACGACGTTCGAAGCTTCCATGACTGCCGGCGAGCAGCATGGCGCGCACGATGCGCGCTGTCAGCGCAGGGGAAAGCGGGGCAATGCCTATTTACGAAGCCGAAACGAAATGCACGCAGAGCCCCCGTCAGGCGGCGCTCGAAGGGAAGTGCACGAACGCACTCGGCGCGCGAGGATCGCTCTTCATCATGGCGCGGAAGCCCGCGCGCGCCGTGCCGAGCGGGTCGGCGCCGGGCACCAGCGCGGCCACGCTGACGCCGGTGTTCTTCAGCTCCGCTTGCAGCGAGCTCGCGAACGAGAGCAGGAACGCCTTGGACGCGGCGAACACGGCCTCGTACGGCGTGGGCGCCAGCGCCGCGGTCGACGACGTGAGCAGCACCCTGCCCTGACGGCGCTTCAGCATGTTCGGCAGCAACGCCTTGGTGAGCCTCACCGTGCCCATCACCTCGAGCTCGATCAGGTGCAGCTCCTCGTCGAGCGGCGTCTCACGTGCGAACTCGCCGCTCACGCCGACGCCTGCGTTGATTGCGATCGCATCGAGCGGACGAAACTCCGACTGGACCGCGCGCAAGAACGCGCGCTGGCCCTCCAGCGTGCCGAGGTCCAGCTGCAGTGGCTTGAGCGAGCAGCCGTGCGCGGCGAAGTCGTCCGTGAGGCACGCGACGTCATCATCATCGGCCACCGCGAGCAGGTCGTAGCCGTGCTCGGCGAACTGGCGCGCCAGCTCGTAGCCGATGCCGCTCAGTGCGCCGGTGACGGCGGCAAGCGGTCGCTCGCAGTGCGTGGAAGCCATCTTGCTCATCTCCTCTCGCTCGCTACCAGGTAGAGCAATGGCGGTGCCAGCTGACAGCGTGCGGCTATGCTCCCGCGCGATGCCGTTCTGGGTACGCCTAGCGTTCGGGGGAGCTTGTTGGAGTTTCGCGACCTTGGCGCAGAGCCAGGCCGCACCCCACGAGCCCGTTCAGGCCACGTCTCACACCGAGCCTGAGTATGGCGCGGTGGCCACGGCGACACGACTGCCCCGCCCACTCCAGAGCGTGCCGGCGACGGTGACAGTTCTGCGACGCGAAGAGCTGGACGCGAACCCAGCGCTCACCTCCGACGGCGCGCTGCGCATCGTACCCTCCGTGATGACGTTCCGGCGCAGCACCAGCCTTACTGCGGACCCGTCGTCGCAAGGACTCAACCTGCGCGGCGTCGGGCCTTCGGGCGTGTCGCGTACGCTGGTGCTCGTCGACGGCGTGCCTGCCAACGATCCGTTCGCGGGCTCGATCTACTGGCGCGCGCTGCCGCGGCTCGGGCTCGATCGCATCGAGGTGGTTCCCGGCGGCGGCTCGGCATTGTATGGAAGCGCGGCGCTCGCCGGCGTGGTGCAGCTGATCTCACGGAGCCACGCGCCGAGCTTCGACGCCGATGCGCTCTACGGTCGCTTCAACACCGCGCAGCTCGCCGCGCGCGGCGCCTACGAAGGCGAGTCGCTCGGCGGATCGCTCGAGGGCGAGTACCTGCGCTCCGACGGCTACAAGGTGGTGTCGCGCGAAGATCGCGGCCCCGTCGATCGCGACGCCGACAGCTGGCACGGCACGCTGAACGGGGGGCTGCAGTGGAATGCCTCGCGCACGCTGACGTTGCGCTCGGCGTTGCGCGCATTCCAAGAAGCGCAGAACGGCGGTACACGCTCCACCACCGCCGCGCTGCGCAGCGGCTTGCTGTCGCTCGGCGGCACGCTCGCACTCGAGCGCAGTGCGGAGCTCTCGCTGAACCTGTTCGGCCGCATGCAGCGCTTCGATCAGGATCGCGCGCGCGTGGCGATGGGTCGCGTCAGCGAGACGCTCGCCGGACGCCAGCGCGTGCCGGCCAACGACGAAGGCGTGAACCTGCTCTACCGGAGCCCCACGCTCGCAGGCCACGTGCTCTCCGCAGGCCTCGACGCACGGCGGATCTGGGGCGAGTCGCGCGAGCAGACCCAGCGCGCGGGTGGTCAGCAATACCTGGCGGGCGTGTTCGTGCAGGACCTGTTCACGATCAGCGACGAGGTCGAGCTCGACGCCGCGCTGCGTGGCGACCTGGTGCGCAACGTCGACGGACAGCGCGTCGCGATGGACCTGCGTAGCGAGTACGACGCGCGCACCGACTACGCGCTGAGCCCGCGTGTGGGCGCGCTCTGGCACATCATGCCGAGGCTCACGGCACGCGCATCGCTCTACCGCGCGTTCCGCGCCGCCACGCTCAACGAGCTCTACCGTCCTTTCCAGGTCGGCACGATCTACACCGCCGCCAACCCGCGCCTGAAGAACGAGCTGCTGCACGGCTTCGAGGCTGGCCTGGAGCTGACCCCCGGCACCAACCTGGTGCTGCGCGCGACCGGCTTCTGGAACCGCCTTGACGCTCCGATCACCAACGTCACGGTCGGCGACGGCATGCGCGAGCGCCGGAACCTCGGCTACGCGCAGGTCCGCGGCCTGGAGAGCTCGGTCGAGCACCGCTGGCTGCCGTACCTGACCTCGATCGCCGCCTACACGCTGAGCGCGAGCGAGGTCAAAGACAGCGCGAACCTCAACGGCAAGCGTCTGCCGCAGGATCCGGTGCACCGCGGCAGCCTGCTGCTGGTGTTCGATCGTCCCGAGTGGTTCGGGGCGGCCCTCACCGTGCGCGCCAGTGGACGCCAGTACGAGGACGACCTCAACACGCTGCCGATGAAGGCGTACGCGGTGGTCGACATCTCGGTGAGCCGGCGCGTGGGGTGGAACCTGGAGCTGTTCGCTGCCGTGGAGAACCTGTTCGACATTACCTACCTGGTAGGGCGCGCCGGTGTGGACACGATCGGCCCGCCGCTGCTCGCGCGCGGCGGTGTGAGGATCCGCCAGCGCTGAGCGCAGGCGCGTGCACTTCTCGGAGATGCAGCTCGCACCCGCCTCTCCGCCGCCCTCGCGCGATGTGCCCGCGCCCACGCCCTCGCGCGAACCCAACGAGAGCCCACCGATCCGCGATCCCGAGCCGCCCGCGCCGGGCCAGCGTGATCCACGGCCGGATCAGCCGCCCGAGCGTGATCCCCCGCTGCCTCGTGAGCCCGATGACGACGAAGAGCCTCACATCGACGATCCGCACCCGGACGACAAGATGATCGTCTGAGTACAATGGAGGACTGGAGGTCTCATGCGGAACTCGGTCCTGATCACGCTGGCGCTGCTCGCCGCGTACGCGCTCGGCACGGTGCAAGCCTCGGCGCGCGCTGACGACAGCGGGAAGCTGGTCGACCTGATGCGCAACCTGGTCGACCTGCACCGCGATCAGCGCGACGCGCTACGCACGGTCGCGCGCTCCAGCGAGCGCTGCGCCAAATGATCGCTGCTCGAGCTCGCGCAGCCTGAGCACACCTTCGTCGCCACGATGGCCGGGCTCGGTGTCGAGCCACGCGCCCACGGGTTCGCGCAGCCACCGTTGCACGGTGGCATCCACCGGATACGGCTCATCCGAACACAGCGCGATACGCATGCAAACTCCCCGCTCGCAGGCCTACGAGCGAGGAGTCTAGCAACAAGGAGCGCGCGCGATCAGCCCTGCGTGCCGGGCTGACCGTTCTGGACGACGATCTCGACGCGGCGGTTGTTGGCGCGACCTTCCGTGGTCTTGTTGTCCGCGATCGGGCGCGAGAAGCCGAGGCCCTCGGCACGGATGCGGTCCTGCGCCACGCCGTGGGTCGCGAGGTAGTCGCGCACCGCGGTCGCACGCCGCGTGGAGAGGTCGAGGTTGAACGCCTCGTTACCCTGCGAGTCGGTGTGACCCTCGACGACGATGGTCGCGTCCGGGCTGTTCTGCGTGAGGGCGTTGGCGACCTCGCTCAGCTTCGCCTGCGCCGAGGGCAGCAGCTCCGACTTGCCGCTCGCGAACAGCACGCCACCGGACAGCGTGATGACCATGCCGCGCGACTCCTGCTTGACGGTGGCGATGCGCGCGAGGTCCGCGGCCGCCTGCTCCGCCTTGCGCTCGGCCTCCTTGCGGGCCGCCTCGGACGCCGCGAGCTGCTGCTGCTGCGTCTTGTAGTCGCCGCGCAGCTTGGCCAGCTCCTCGGCGTTGCGCGAGTTGGTCGCGTTCTCCAGCGCGGTCAGCTTGTTCTCGTTCGCGCTCGCGCGCGCCTGCACCTCGGCCAGCTGGGCCTTGCGCATGGCCACGTACGAGAGGTCGCGCGTGTGCTCGGTGTCGCCGTCCTTCTCGAACGCCTGCTCCGCGACCTGCAGCGACTGCTCGGCGGTGTGGAGCGCAGCCGGGTTCTCCTGCTGCGCGATGCTGCTCGAGGACTGCTTGTACGCGGCGCGCGCGTCGAGCAGCTCCTTGGGCGGGTTGTGTGCGCAGCCGACCGCGCCCAGCGCGAGCACGGCCACGATCGATCCATTCAGCTTCAGATTGGTCATGGTCATTCCTTCGCTCACTGCGCCGCCGGTTGTTCGCCGCCCGCCGTACCGTTGGCGGATGCGAAGCCCTCGAGCTTCTTCTTGGAGTTCGCCTCACGCGCGATCGCGATCGCGAGCTCGGCGTCCTGGTATGCGCGCACGGCGAGGTCTTCCGCCTTCGCGTTCTCGCCGCTGCCCATCAGCTTCTTCGCTTGCTCGATCTGCTCTTCTGCGAGCTTTACGTGCAGCGCGGCCTCGGGCACCTCCTTGGCCCCGACCTCTTCCGCGCCGCGAACGGCCGCAAGCGAGCTTGCCACCTGCTCCGTCGGCGCCGGATGGCCCGCGCAACCCGCGATGCCGAGTCCGATCAGACCGAGTACTCCGAGTAACGTCCTCATACGTTCCTGCTCCCTGTTGGTTTCGCAGCGGTGCAAAGCCAGGAACGTGCCAGCCTTGATTTATGGTTTGACCAACGTTAAACGGGGCTGTTCTGCCGCCACGATGAGGCGAGACGGTACTTTTGCGCAGGAACGCCACGCCCCTTTGCGCACAAGACGCGCGCTCGGCACATTGCAAAGTGTCTCCGCGCGGCGTACTCGCGGCAACACACCGCGCCAGAACGATCAGACTTTCGACCTTACTGTCTGCGGATAGTCAGCGAAGGCGCTCGGGGCGCTCGATGTTCGCCTCACGGTAGGTCCGCACCTCGCTCATCAGGGCGCAGCTCGCGCGCACCAGCCCCACGGCCAGCGTCGCCCCCGAGCCCTCACCGAGCCGGAGCTCCAGGTTCAGCAGCGGCCGCAGCTCGAGCGCCATCAGCGCCGCACGATGCGCGGGCTCCACGCCGCCGTGCGACGCCACCAGGTACGAAGTCAACGCCGGCGTGCGCCGAGTTGCGATCAGCGCCGCCACGCTCGTGATCAGACCGTCGAGCACCACCAGCGCGCGGCGTTCCGCCGCTGCCTCGATTGCGCCAACCAGCGCGGCGATCTCATAGCCTCCGAGGCGCCGCAGGAGCTCGCTCGGATCACGCGTGCCCGCGTGCAGCGACAACGCGCGCGCGACCACCTCACGCTTGGACGCGAGCCCCGCGTCGTCGAGACCGGTGCCTCGGCCCGTCGCTTCGTCGGCCGTGAGAGACAACAACGCAGCCGCCAGAGCCGCAGCGCTGGTGCTGTTGCCGATGCCCACCTCGCCCAGCGCCAGCACGCGAAGCTCCGGCAGGTCGCGCACCACGTCCCGTCCGACCTGCTCGGCGCGCGCGCACTCGTCGGCCGTCATCGCCGCCTCGCGCGTGAAGTTGCGCGTGCCGCGGCGCAGCTTGTGCTGCAGCAAGCCGCGCGCCTCGCCGAAGTCGTGATCCACGCCCACGTCGACCACGTGCACCGCGACGCCGTTCTGGCGCGCGAACGCATTCACCACCCCCGCGCCAGCGAGGTAGCCATAGACGAGCTTCAGCGTGGTGTCCGCCTTGAACGCGCTCACGCCCTCTTCGGTCACGCCGTGATCGCCGGCGAACAGCGCCAGGTGCGCGCCGTCCGCCTGCGGGTGCGACGTTTGCTGCAGCGCACACAGTCGTAGCGCGAGCAACTCCAGCTGGCCGAGGCTGCCCTCCGGCTTGGTCAGCTCCCGGTTGCGCTCCACGGCCTCCAGCGGCGGTGCTGGCGCCTCCGTGATCGGACCGGCCTCTGGCGGCAGCGCGATCTGCTCCGTGCCCTCGGTGGCTCGAAACGGGGCGCGTTGGCCCCAGTGATCTTCGAACAGCAGCTCGGCCAGCGGCAGCCGATCCGCCCAGCCCACCTGCGACAACATCGGCTTGCAGGCGAACTCGATCGGGTAGCCGATCGTCAGGTACGCGACCGGGATCACGTGCGCCGGCAGCCCGAGCAGCCTGGCGACGGCGTCGTTCTCCATCAGGCTCATCCAGCCCACGCCGATGCCCTCGGCGCGCGCGGCGAGCCACAGGTTCTGCACGGCGAGGCAGGTGCTGTAGACGTCGGTCTCGCGGATCGTGAAGCGCCCGAGCACGTGCTCGCCGCCGCGCTCCGGATCGCACGTCACCAGCACGTTCAGCGGCGCGTCGAGGATGCCTTGCAGCTTGAGCGCCTGGTACGCGCGTCGGCGATCGTCCTGCCACACCTCGGCCGCGCGCGTGTTCACCTCGGCAAAGTGCTCGTAGATGCGCTGGCGCAGGCCGCGGTCGCGCAGGAGCAGGAAGTTCCACGGCTGCATGAAGCCGACCGACGGCGCCTGGTGTGCGGCGGCGAGGATGCGTGTCAGGACCGGCTCGGGGAGCTCGTCGGGTCGGTAGTTGCGCACGTCGCGCCGCTCGTAGATCGCCCGGTAGACGGCGTGGCGCTCCTGCTCCGTGAAGTCGGCTCCCGAGGTCATTGCGGCCTGGGTGCATCAGGAAGGCGCTCGGCGCAAGCCGCGACATTTGGCCGCACCGCGCCGGCGACCGGCCTCGCCTAGGCTACCCTGTCTTGCGATGAGGGAGGGTGTGGGTCGGATGACGTTTCGTACTTTGACGATGCTGACGGTCTGTCTTGGGCTCGCCGCCTGCGGTGACGATGCCAGCAGCGACGACGACCAGAGCGACGAAGAGACGCCGAGCGAGTGCCCTGCCGAGCTGTCGTACGCGGCGGTGGGCGAGCCTTTCCTGGCAAAGTACTGCGAGACCTGCCACTCGCCCGTGACCGCGGCCAAGCTCGGCGACAGCAACGTGATCGACACCGAGGCCCGCATCCGCGAGCACGGCAAGGGCCTGTACGACCTGGTGCTGAGCGGCGAGATGCCGAAGTCCGGCGGTCCCGTCCCGGCGGCCGAGAAGAAGGAGTTCCTCGACTGGATGGAGTGCTCGGGCGCGGCCGCCGGCGGCCACGATCACAGCCACTGAGTGCTGCGCTAGAAGATCGCCCCCAGCTGCAGCAGCTCGCGCCACTCGAACGCGCCGCCCACCAGGGTGCGCTGCACCTCGAGCGTGAGGTCGAACCACTCCCAGCTCGCGTTCGCGCCCAGCGCGAGCGCCTGGCGCAGCACGCCCATCGAGTCCGCCACCGGCACCGCACCCCACCAGCGCAGGTGCACGCTGAGCTCGCGGCGCAGGCCGAGTCCGAGCAGCAGCGCGTGCTCGAGCTCCGACATGTTCATCGGGTTCACGGTCGGCGAGCGCGACTCCATGTGGCCGCCCGCGTGGTGGTGCTCGTGGGACGCCGGCATGTGGTGCTCCCCGATCATGCGCCCATAACCGGCCTGCGCGCGCAGCACGAGCGGGTGCAGGTGCAGCGAGAAGTACAGGTCGGGCATCGGCATCACGTTGCCCATGCCCAGCTCGCGCTCCGCATCGCCGGTGGGCAACATCACGGGCAGCTCGGCGCCGAGCTCCAGGTCGCCTTCCCGCGTGCGATAGAGCGCAGCGCGCGCCGTCACCATCATGTCGCCGAGGCCGTACTCGGTGCCCGAGCGCCGATCGAGGCGGTACACGGGAAGCATCACCTCGGCGCCCCACCAGGCCGCGTTGTACGCAAAGGTTCCGTACAGGCCCTGGTAGTTCCCCTCGTAGCCGTCGCGGTCGTACGTGGCCGCGAGCGCGGCGAGCGTCGCGCGGAAGGGCAGCTCACGATCGTGACGATCGCGGATATCGGGTGCGTGACACGCCTGCGCTCGCGCCTGCGCGCTGCACGTGAGCGCCAACACCAAGGCGAGTCCGAACGATCGAAGGCACAACATCGGTCGGCGGCGTTCTGAGCCGGCGCCGGCCCTTCCGCAATGCGGCGAGATGTCACGCTCGATCCAGCGCCGCGGAGCTACCGCACGAACGTAGACCTCGCTCACGCGCAGCGCTACGAGTGCCGCATGACGAACCCCTTCGCCATCTTGTCGAGCCGCGAGGTGTACGACAATCCGTGGATCTCGCTGACCGAGCACGCGGTGCGGAAGCCTCGCGGCGGCGAGGGCATCTACGGCGTGGTGCACTTCAAGAACCGCGCGGTGGGCGTGGTGCCGTACGCCGACGGGAAGGTCTGGTTGGTGGGCCAGCATCGCTTTCCGCTCGATGCGTATTCGTGGGAGATTCCCGCGGGAGGCGCGCCGTTCCACGAAGAGCTGGAGGTGTGCGCGTTGCGTGAGCTGGCCGAGGAGACCGGGCTCGTCGCAAGCCAGCTGCAGAAGTTGTTCAGCATGCACCTGTCGAACTCGGTGACCGACGAGCTCGCGCACGTGTACCTCGCCACCGAGCTGCGCGAGGGCGCCTCGCACTGGGAAGACACCGAGGAGCTCCGCGTGTGCACGCTGTCGGTCGACGAGCTGCTGCAGCGTGTGCTCGCGGGCGAGATCACGGACAGCATGACCGTCGCCGCCGCCTTTCGGCTGAAGCTGATGCAGCTCGACGGAACTCTCTAACCGAACACCAGCGAGAAGTGCACGCCGCCCGCGGCCATCACGCCGTCGGCGCTCGCGATCGTGGCGTTGCTGAACAGGCGTGCGATGTCGCCGGCCGCGAAGACGCCTGGCGCCGTGGTCTCCTTGCGATCGTTGGTGCGAAGGATTGGCCCCATGGGCCCGTCGTCGAGCGCGCAGCCGAGCTGGGTGTGCAGATCACTCGCGAGCTCCGCGCGTGGACCGAGGTACAGGCCCGCCAGCTCGATCGCGCGACCATCCGCGAGCTTCACCGTCGCTTCGCCCGCGACCGCGAGCACGCGCGCACGCTCGATGGTGACGCGGCGTGACGCCAGCTTCTGCGCCAGCTCCGCGTCGGGCTCCGGCTGACCGTTCAGGAAGAACGTGGTCGGGCCCCACTCCGGGATCAGCTGCGCTTGGTGCCCCGACATCGGGCCCGTGGCCAGCACGCCGAGTGGACGTCCGCCGAATTCGTAGCCGTGGCAGTAAGGACAGTGCAGCACGGTCTTGCCCCAGCGCTCTTGCAAGCCCGGGATCTCCGGCAAGCGATCGAGGATACCGTACGCGAGCACCAGCTTCTTGCTCTCGACGCGCTGCCCGCTCGCCAGCTCGAGCTCGAACGCTCCGTCCGCGCCGCTGACGCGCTTCGCGAGCCCCTCCACGAACGTGACGTTCGGGTACGCGAGCACCTTGTCACGCGCCTGCGCGATCATCGCCAGCGGCGGCGCTCCGTCTTGCCCGAAGAAGCCGTGCGACTGCTCGGCGAAGCGATTGCGCGGCTTGCCGGCATCGATCACGCAGACCTTCAGGCGCCCGCGCGCCAGCTGCATCGCCGCCGACAAGCCCGCGAAGCTGCCTCCAACCACGATCACGTCGTACCGCATGAGTGACTCCTCTTCTTCTTGCTGAAGTCCGCTGCCAGATCCGCGAGCGAGATCGCACCAAAGCGCCGCAACAGCAGCTCCTCCGCTTCGCGCGACGTCTCCGAGAGCGCGTTGTTCACCGCGCGCGCGACCAGGCAGCTCGGGCGCTCCTCGTCGAAGCCCAGCGCCACCAGCGTGGGCTCGCCCACCGCGCGATAGATATCGAGCAGCGTCGTCGACGCGAGCTCGCACGCGATCGTCCAGCCACCGCCGTGGCCCTTCTCGGAGCGCACGAAGCCGGCCTCGCGCAAGCCCGCCATCACCCGCCGCACCACCACCGGATGCGTGTTCATCGCCTGCGCGAGCCGCTCCGATGTGATCGGCTCGCGCGCGTCCGCCATGTGCAGCAGCACGTGCAGGACCCCCGATAGCTTGCCGTCTCGTTTCACGTAACTTACGATGTTACATGAACGGGCCGAGCGCAAGGTCAGTGCCTGCGGCGCGATGTCGCAGCTGCTTTAGAGAGGGTTTGGGCCGTAGCAGCAGGACAGCACGGCCTCCTTCGCACCGAACGCGCAGTCGTGGGTCTCGATGTAGTCCAGCGTGCCGACACTCCCGCCCGCGCACGTCTCGTTGGCGCGCAGCAGGATGTCGCGCACGGACGTGCACTTGTCGATGAACAGGCGCGGCAACGTGCAGCGCAGCGCAGCGGTGCTCGCGTCGCGAGCGCTGGGTGCACACGATGCATCCAGACGCGACGAGCCATGCTCCCAGGGTTCGTCTGCGTGGTCGTCGTAGACCGGCTCATCCTCACTCGACAAGGCCTCGTCATCCGAGGCGAGGGACTCGTCTCCGCTGTCCTCGTGGGTGAGTGAGCCCCCGAGGCCTTCCGGCGTGGGCTTGTCGCTCGAGCAAGCCACGGCCCACAGCCCTCCGCACAACAGCACGACATGCAACCTGCGACTCATACGGACCTCCCTCGCGCGAACAGGCGCGTCACTCATGCAGGGAGGCGATCGGTGCAGAACGGGCGGAACTATCTCGTGAGCGAGGCGCAGTTGGACGCGAGCACGTTCGCGACCGAGATGGGCAAGGTACTCACCGAGTATTGGTCGGCGTCCTCGAAGCGGAACGTCGACTGGCCGGCGATCATGATGAACCCGCCGCGCCACGTTGCGGCGCCGGCGAGAACCGGAGCGGGGATCACGCCGCGAGTGAGCAGCTGCGGCGCCCCGTCCAGGCCGACACGACTGAACAAGAACTGCGTGATGCTAGTGGTCGACAACGCGTAGAGCGCACCCGTCGTCGTTCCGATGAGCCGCTCCGCCGTCAGCACACCGAGCTCGAAGTACGCTTGCGAGTCCGGCTCGAGCACGAACAGCGTGTCGGCTGCGATCGCGTACAACAGCTCGCGCTTTCGCGCCGGGTCGTACACGAAGGCCAACGTCTGCGCGTCCATCGTGAGCGGGCTGGCGGTACAAGCACCCGTGATCGGATCGATCCACCAGATCATGCCGCCACTGCTCGCCCAGATCCGTCCATTGCGCTCGATCGCGCCTGCGCGGAGGCCCGAAGCCAGGCAGGTCGGGCGCGCGATCGACCACCTCATGACGTCGTCCGTCGACATCCAGAACAAGCCGCCCGCCTCGTCTTCGAGCAGCAGTTGGCGCGCGACGTCGCTGCAGCGGTCATCCCCCCAGCTCTGCTCGTAGCCCTCGATGCCCAGCTCCGCGACGACATCCGGTTCGACGTCGCAGGCGGAGAGCAGAGCCACCAGCATGCACGCGCGCCCGTTCAAGGTGCGCGCAGTCCGGCCGCCAGCGGACTGCCGGCATAGTCGCGCAGGAAGGCCTCGGTCGCGGCACGCTCCTCGCCGCGGTCGCCGAGCGCACGCAGCGCACGCAGGCGCCCAAACGAGGCTTCCTCGCTGAGCGCGCCCGGCTGTACGAGGTAGCGCTCGAACGCAGCCAGCGCCGGCCGCGCTCGACCCTTCGCCAGCAGTAGCTCGCCGTACGGGATCAGCGCGCTACGCGTCTCCGGGCCCTGCGCTCCGAGGCTGAACAACGACCGATACGCCGCCAACGCGCCGCGGTCGTCGCCGCGCGCTCGCCGCTCGCGCGCCAACAGCAACCACTGCGTGACGCTGACGGCCGGTGCGGTCACGGCAGGAGCTTCCTGCACCGTGAGCTCGACGCGTGCTTCTGCCGGCTCCTGCTCGCGCGGCTCGGCCGCAGCTTCCGACGCACGCGGCGTGTCGTTCATCGCGACCACGCCGTGCGCGCCTACGCGCTGTTCGCGACCCGCGTTGGTGCGCACCAGCACGGTGCCGTGGAGCACTCGCGTGATCACCGGGCCCTGCGCGGGCACCTCGACCGCAAACGCGGTGCCGATCGCAACCGCGGAGCCGTCGCGCGTGAGCACCCCGAAGCTGCTGCCCGCGGGTTGTGCATCGAGCTCCGCCGTCAGCTTGCCTTTCAGCAGCTCCAGCCGCCTTCGTTCCGCGCCGAGCTCGCTGACCCGCAGCAGGCTGCCCTCGTCCAGGCAGACCTTCACCGCGGGCTCGAGCGACATGCATGCGCCGGCGCGACGCGCGACCACGACCGAGCCGAGCGCGATGGTGCTGCCCTGCGAGGCGAGCTGCCCGTTCACCTCCAGGTCGGCCAGCGCGTGTGCTTCGTACGTGCGAGGCGTGGGAGGCTGCCGCTCGCTCACGCCGAGGAACATCAGCGCGGCGGCTGCGGCGTATGCGAGCCAGCTGCGCTTGCGCGGGCTCATGTGCACCGGCGCTGCGCGCGCATCCAGCATGGTTGCGAAGCCGTCCCACACGCCCTGCTCCGCGCCACACGCCGGACAGCTCGCGCCGTGCTCGCGCAGGAAGTGCTGCTCCTCGTCGCGCATCGCCTCGCCGAGCGCTTCGCGATCGGACAGCACCTCCCAGCGTGTGCAGGC
>DASUME010000758.1:0-3457 GCA_036277895.1 Polyangiales bacterium | reverse complement strand
TGAAACACCACGTTGACCAGCACGTCGTGCAAGAAGTACCCGCGCTTTTCCTTCGGGCTCTCCTGACGCGGTGGATGCACGCGGAGCGCGTCCGAGAGGCTGTCGAGCAGGAGATCCGCCGGGGCGCCTTCCTGGGTGCCGCTCGTGAAGTACACGCCTCGCAAGGGGGGCGTCTCACGGTAGACGCTCTCCTCGAACAGCTCATCGATGAACAAGGTCAGCTTGGACTGCAATGCGCCCAGCTGTGCGGGGAACTCGTAGATTGCAGGCAGCGCGTGCTCACTGGCCTCCTCGTTGAGCCGCAGCTGAACCTGACGCTCGAGCGACTCGGTGAGGAGCTCGAACTCCTCCGTGAAGTAAGAGCCGGCCGGCACTTGCGTGCCGCGCGTGAGCGGGCGCGTGAAGCCGAAGATCTGGCGGCGCTCCACCGGGTCGAGATCGCCGAACGTCTCCACGAACCCGGGCACCAAGTCACACTTGGTGAACAACACGTAGACTGGCAGCGACAGACCCAATCGCGCACTGATCTCGTCGAGCCGTTCGCGCATCCGCGTGGCGAGCTGCTTGACCCCCGCAGCGTCCACGCCGGCGATCGAGGTCTCGTCGTCGCCAGCGAGGCTGATCGCGGCGATCACGCCGTTGAGCGGGCGGTCGCCGCGGTTGCGCTTGAGGAGATCCAGGAAGGCGAGCCATTCCTCGCGGTCTTCCTCGTCGAGCGTCCAGCGACCTGCGGTGTCGAGGAGGATGCCTCGGTTGGTCAACCACCAGTCGCAGTTGCGTGTTCCGCCGACGCCTTTGAGGCGATCGCCAGTTCCAGGCACGTAAGGGAACTTGAGCCCGGAGTTCTGCAGCACCGTGGTCTTGCCGCACGCAGGCGGACCGATGATCGTGTACCAGGGGAGGGTATACAGCGCGTCGCGCGAGCGGCTGCCACGCGCGCCGAGGCTCGAGCCCTTGAGGGCCGTGACCGCGCGCTCGAACTCCTTGCGCAGCCGCTCGATCTCGAGCCGGCGCGCACCGACAGCTCGTTGTTGCTCACGTGCCCCGTCGGCAGCGAGCGCACTCTCCAGTGCGCTCGCTGCACGTTGCGAGCTCAGCTTCGTCCAGAACCAAACCGCTGCCCCGAGCACCGGGGGCGCCACGGTGACTAGCGTGGGCACGGCCCAGTGCATCTTGCCCGCCGAAGCCACGTAGACCCACCACGCGAAGCCGATGAACGACGCGACCAGCGCCGAGAGCGCGATGCTGAGCACTTTACTGGTCAAGAGGTCCTCTACTCGCTGCCCGCGACGGTCCCACTCCGAAGGTCCTCCGTTGCGACACGGATTGCGTCCCGCAGGTTGGTCGACTGCGCATCGAGCGTGAAGGCGATGCCGACGTACCAAGCTACTGCGGACAGCGCCGCCAGCACGGCCAACCACAGCATGAGGTGATTCCGGACGCGGTCGAGCACCGGCTCGTCGGGCGTCTGCCCGTTCGGCGAGAGCGTGCCGCGTGTCAGGGCCGTGCTCCCGTGCTCACCCAGCGCGTGGCGCACCTCTTCCATCAGGTTCTCGCGCTCCAGCTCGCCGTGTTGTGCGTAGATGCCGTGAAACCCGAACAGCAAGCAGGTCTGGTACACGCGCAAGACGCCGTTGCGCTGGTCGGCCTTCGCGCGTCGCAAGCGTTCGAAGAAGCCCTCGCCCGCACGGTTCTCGCCGAACAGCTCGAGCTGCAAGAGGTGGGCTTGCCAGAAGTCGCGCAGCGGCGAGCTGGGCCGCAGCATCAGCTCGTCGGCGAAAGCGACCAGCGCGTAGTGAATGTCCGCGACGTCTGCGCGCGGCAAGGACAGCGCCTGAAGCCGTGCGAGTGTCGTGCTCAGCAGTTTGCGCACCTGCGTGTGGGCGACGTCGGGCGTGGTGCCGCGGGTGGCGAGCTGGACGATCTGGAGCACGCAAGGGCGTACGACCTGGCCGAGTGGTCGGTTCGTCACATGAGGCACCACCTGTGACGGCTCGTCTTCGAAGAAGGCAGAGTGCTTCGTCAGCCGCGACAGCCTCGCCAGCCTCGATGTGCGGCGCGGCCGTGGGGAAGGTGCGTCGGTCTCGAGGTCGAGCATCGGCATGTCCCTGGAGCTGCTAGTTGATGCGCAGCGAATAGTTCACGAGTTCCACGATCAGGCGGGGGCCGACAGGAACCTGACAAGCATTCGTCGGCATAGGCAATGCCGCGACCGCTCGCCAGCCCGAGGTGGGGTGATGCTCGCGAAACTTCGCGACGACTGCCACGTGCGTGGCCTTGGTAATCCGCTTCAGCTCATGCACCGCTTCGCGACCCGGCACAAGTGTCAGCTCGTCCGGACTCGCGAGTACAGATGGCGAGGACGGAGGCGCTGCCGCTGCTTGCAGCCACAGTGAATCGAAGTCCAAGCTCGCGATGCCCGCTTCACCGTCTAGCTGGTAGATGCGGGCGACGACGGAGCGCGAGTAACCCTCACGGTCGGGGTTGAGCTGTGCTCGCGGTATGAGGCGAAGCTGAATGGTCTCGACGCGATCGCACGGAGCTTCGACGGGCGCAGGAGGCGGAGGAGGCGGAGCTCCCCCGCACGCAGCGAGCACGCACACGAGCGCGAGCGCACGCATCCCGCGCGAGTATTCCTTCATGGAGGATGTCGTGGAGGTACTTCTGTTCACGTGGCTCTCTCCGGAACAATAGTCGCAGCCGTTCTTCGAGCGCGCGAAAACGTGTGGGTCACCGGAAGCGGTGATGCGCATGCAAGCCGCAGCTCGTATGGTGCGCACGGTGCCCGGTCCGCGCGAGCGCGGCTCCCACTTCTTGGCGTTCACGAGAAGGCGCGTCTCGCGCGCGACCGTGCCCAGGATGCTGCCCGGATCGTCGCCTCGTCCGTCGCGCCGAGATCGTAGAAGCGACTCTTGCGGCGATCGCTGGTCAGACTGCCCTTGCAGATCATGGTGGCGTCTTCGCGCTCGTAGACGCGGCAGCGGTCCCGCATCGCGACGGGCTGATGGAAGCCCAGCTGTACCATCACCGGGTCCAGGCACACGAACGGCTCGTACGCGTCGTCCGTGAACGAGCCGCTGCACGCCTGCGAACGGTTGTAGACCCGGAACGTGCCGGCCTTTCCCCAGACCAGCATCTCGGCAAACGCCGAGAAGCTCGGAGTTGCTCCTGCGACGGTCGCGTCGCCATGCACGACCAGCGCATCGTCGGGCGTGCGCTGGTTCAGGTCGTACCAACGATGCAGCGGCATCATGTCGTCTCGGTTGTAGCCGATCATCAGGTAGCCCGCGTCCGTCCAGGCCGAGTCGATCGGGTACTCCTCTTGGCCGGCGTACGCCGCCAAGATGGTCTGCGCGGAGAAGTCCGCGAGCGAATAGGTCATCGCGCCCATGCTGCGACCCATGCGGCGCAGAAACCAGACGTAGAACGGAGGCAGTGGATGCGGCGTGAGCGCCTG
>DASUME010000757.1:0-15048 GCA_036277895.1 Polyangiales bacterium | reverse complement strand
GCCCGAGAGCGAGCGTGCCCGCGCCAGCGCCGTGGGCACGAGCGCGGAGAGGCCGAGGTACAGCGCGGCGAGCCACAGCAGCCAGTCCGGCTGCGGCAGGATGCCGAACGTGATCGCCATCGTCATGCTGGCGACGGCCATGCGGTGGTAGGCGCCCCAGAGGTCGAGCTTGCGGGTGAAGTCTGCGTCGACCGCCGCAAAGCTCACGCTGGACGGGCGGTCTTCCGCCTCGGTCGATGCTGCATGGGCGTCGAGCTGGGACGAATTGGCCACGGATGGGCCAGCGTACTCCCCGAACAGGTCGGGGAGTAGCTTCTCACACCAAGACTGAGGCGTTTCCTACCAACGACAGGCTAGCTATTCAGCCCAAGCGCGTCGGCGTGCTCGCGGATCCAGTCCAGGTAGAACGGGATCTCCCGCTGCGCGTCGAGCTCACCGCTCTCGCACAGGCGCTCGAGCTCCTTGCGCAGGTCGCCAAGCCGCTTGCTGGGCGGGATGCCGAACGCGTCCGAGATCGCGGTGCCGAGGCCCTTGGGCAGCGGCGCCACCCTGGCGTCGATCGTCTGCAGCTCCTTCACGCGCCGGCCCAGCTCACTGATCTGGCGCAGCCCGCGCTTCTTCTTCTCGGGCCGCTTGGTGGTGATGTCCGCGCGGCTGAGATCGAGCAGGTCCTTGAGGCCGTCGTCCATCTCGCGCGCGAAGCGCCGCACGGCCGAGTCGGTCCACGACCCGTCGTACTGGCTCGCGCGCAGGTGGTTCAGGATCAGGAAGTGGGTGCGGTGATAGAGGTCGCCCTCGAAGCCGAGCCGACGTGCGACCCGCTTCTTGAACATCGCCGCGCCAACCTCGGAGTGGCCGAAGAAGTGCACCTCGCCGTTCTCGCCGAGCGAGCGCGTCTTCATCTTGCCGATGTCGTGCAGCAGGGCGCCCCAGCGCACGTTGATGCGCGGAACGCTCTGCCAGACCACCTGCTTGGTGTGCTTCCAGACGTCCTTGTGGCGCCACTCGCCGTCGCCGAAGCCGACCATCGCGGAGACTTCGGGCAGCCAGGTGTCGAGGAAGCCCACCTCGAGCAGCGCGTCCAGGCCCATGTCCGGGTGCCGCCCGAGCAGGAGCCGATCGAGGTGCATGCGCACGTCGTTCACGCGCAGGCTACACCACGCTTCCTCGCTCAGACGTGTCACGTCGGCGCGCGGAGCCTCCGAGGCCTCGCATGCCAGATCGGCCGCCCACTTGAGGGCGTCGAGCGCGTGAGTGCTGTGGACGAGGACCTGCGCAACGCTGGTCGTGCCTTGGATCGACATCTGGCCCCTACTGCCGGAAAAAGGGGCGGAACGGTAGCAGCCAGATTCACGAAGGGCAAAGGCGGCTTTCGCACGCTCCTAATGTAGGCTGTCGTGCATGCGTCGCGGCCCAACCTCCAGTGCTCTTCGCGTGTGGCTGTATCCGCTTTCCCTGCTGTTGGGCGCCGCTTTGACCATGTTCGTGCTCACGGTGGGGCTCGACGCCGCGCTGCTGACCCACCCGGGCAAGGTGGTCGATCTGCTGTTCGAGCCGGACCCGCAGTCGGCGCAGAACACGCTCGGCAGCGCGGGGGAGATCGCGGCCTCGGTGCTCGCGATCGCGGTCACGGTCGTGGCGATCATCGTGGAGCTCGCGTCCAACCGCTACACCCACCGCATCACGGAACTGTTCGTGCGCGAGCCGCGCAACTTCCTGGTGATGGGCTTCTTCGTGATCACGGCGCTGCAGGGGCTGTGGGTCAACCTGATCATCGAGCCGGCGGGCTTCGTGCCGTACATCTCGATCGGCGTCGCGATGACGATGCTGACGTTGTGCCTGCTGATCCTGCTGCCGTACTTCGCGTACGTGTTCGAGTTCCTGAACCCGATCAACATCGTCGGCCGCATCCGCGAGCAGACGCTGCGCATGATCCGCGATCAGCGGCGCTCGGCGAAGTCCGCGCTCGAGTGCCAGCAGGAAGCGGTGCGCGGCCTGGAGCAGCTCGCGGACGTGTCGCTGAACGCGATGGAGCACAAGGACAAGGGCGTGTCGATGGCGGGCGTCGACGCGATGAGCTCGCTGCTGGTCGACTACCAGCTCTTGCGCGCGGGCTTGCCCGAGGCCTGGTTCGGCATCGACGGCCGGCTCGCGCACAACCCGGACTTCGTGTCGATGGCGCCAGAGGTGCTCGACGATCTCGCGGCGCGGCGGATCTGGTTCGAGTGGAAGATCCTGCGCGGCTACCAGAGCCTCTACAACGAGGCGCTCAACAAGATGCGCGACATCAACTACCTGGTCGCGATCAACACGCGCCTGATCGCGTTCGCCGCCTGGGACTTCGACAACAAGGAGCTGTTGTCGCTGGTGATCACGTTCTTCAACACGTACCTGCGCTCGGCGATCAACGCGCACGACATCCGCACCGCCTACAACGTGCTCAACCAGTACCGGCTGCTCGCGCAGGAGGCGATCCAGCGCGAGAAGGGGGGCCACCGCGCGGTCGAGATCGCAAAGTACTTCAAGTACTACGGGCTGCTCTCGTTCCACGCCAAGCTGCCCTTCATCCTGGAGACGGTGGCGTACGATCTGTGCACGCTGTGCGAGTTCGCGTTCGAGCAGGAGAGCTCGTGCACCGCGCCGCTGGTGCGCATCCTGCTGCAGGTCGACAAGGAAGGCGAAGGCGAAGCGCAGGAGACCAGCCTGCGCGGCGTGCGCAAGGCGCAGCTCAAGCTCGCGACCTACTTCCTGCTGCACGATAACGAGTCGCTCGCGCGCGAGGTCTTCTACGACATGAAGGACGAGCGCCCCGAGCGCCTGGCCTCGATCCGCGACGAGCTGCTCAACGTGCACACACCCGAGTTCTGGGAAGTCTCCGACCGCGGCATGAACTTCGACTACATCTCCGGCGAGCGCAAGAACTGCCTGCTCCAGTTCTTCGAGTGGTTCGGCGACAAGCTCCCCGCCCCCCGCATCTCCCGCGAGTTCACCACCAGCAAGATCCCCGTGCCCGCCGACGCCGGCAGCCACCGCCCCCCCGAGCACCCGGTGCGCTAGCGTCACCCCTTGCGGTGGTTCGCGGCTCGCGCGATGGCGCGCGCGGGCGAACGCTGGCAGTTGTCGTGGGTGTTCCGCGACGACGTGTACTTCGAGGACGGGTGGGATCGGTACGTCGCGACGACGCGGCGGTGCGACGACGGCTACGCGCGCCTCGATACGCGCGACGCGCTCCGCGTGCTGCTCGCGGTGCTCGATGCCGGAGCTCCCGAGGTCGCTCATCTCTTCGAAGACGCCGACCCCGGTGAGCTCGAGTGGGCCGTGCGCGATGCGCTCGAGCGCGGGCTGACGATCCACCGCAGGGTGTCCGCCGCGCATCGCTCACGCGCAGCCGCGCCCATCGCGCTGGCGAGCATCGAGAGCCTGGAGAGCGCGTACGTGTCGGTGCAGACGCTCGATGTCGACGGCGCGCCGTTGGCCGAGGTCGAGCTGGAGGTTATCGCCCCCGACGGAAGCGTGCGTACGCTGCGCACCGGCCCCGAAGGCAGCGCACTGATCGAGCGCATCGCTCCGGGGGTGTGCCGCGTTCGGCTACCACGTCACGACGCCGGCGCATGGCGGGGACTCAGCGGCACGGCGCAGCTCGGCGAGCGCAAGCCCGCACGCCGGCACGTCGTCGTGGCAGGCGAGTGCCTGAGCGCCATCGCGCACAGCTACGGACTCGCCAGCTGGCGCCCAGTCTGGGAGCACGCTGACAACGCCGCGCTGCGCTCCATGCGCGCGAGCCCCCACGTACTTCACTCCGGCGACGTGGTGATGATCCCCGGCCTGCAGATGGCGGAGCTCCCCTGCGCGACGAACGCCTCTCACCGCATCGAGCTCGAGCAACCCGTGCTCGAGCTGAAGGTCACACTCGCCGATCACCTCGGCCGCCCCTTCAAAGCGCAGCCCTACCAACTCTGGTGCAACCAGTGCGAAGGCGATCCCCTCCGCCGCGGCACCACCACCGGCGCCGGCCTCGTGGACGAGGAGCTCCCCCGCGGCACCCGCACCGCCTTCCTCCTGCTCGAGAAACAAGGCCTCATGTTCTTCTTCCAACTAAGCGCCGTCCCCCAACTCCCAGCGCCCGGCGAAGCCCTCACCCGAGCAGACATCGCCGCGATCCAAGCACGCCTCAACGCCCTCGGCATTGGCGCGGGCCCCGCGACGGGTGCGTGGAACGCGACCACCGAACGCGCGTTGCAGTCGCTTCGACGCGCGCGCGGCAACGCGAGCGGAGGTCCGATCACTGCTGACGACCTGGACGCCCTGCGGACCTTCGGAGTCTGACCATGCAATCGATCCCCGGAGCTGCTCCCGTAACCGTCAGCGCACTGCCGATCGCGATCTGGTGCAGCGACTTCCGCGGTGCGAGCGACGACCAAGCCGCGATGCAGCTGTTCTCTCCCGTGCGCGGGGCCTACGTCGCGTGCATCCGCATCCGGGGCGGATGGAGCGCCGTCTCGGAGACGAGGCGGCTTCGCTGCGGTCGAACCAACGACTTCGGCTGGGTGCTGCATCGTGAGCGCGGCGACCTGGGCGAGGAGGGCGATGTTCCGCGCGCGAGTTGGCGTCACGCGGGTCTCCCCCCGGGCGGCGCACCCGAGCACGGCGACGTCGATCCGGAAGACGCCGGAGTGCCGCGGCCAACCAGCCTGGAGATGTTTACGGAGGATGATCCCGTGATGGCAGCGTACGACACGGGCGACGCAAACGCGGACGCGCTGTACGTCTTGCCCAACGAGAGCTACCGCATTCACTGGTCTTACGATCGCGCGCTCTTCGACCTGTTCCTCGCGCAGTATGAGCAGGATCCGGAGCGCGCCTTCGCCGAGTTCAAGGTGCGCGAGTATGTGGTGGAGCCGTTCCCAACGACGTCCGACCTCCCTTACTTCGCCGAGCTGAGCCCTGGGGAGCGCGGTTGGATCACACGCCAGCTGTCGACCGGCCGCGAGGGCTATCACGCAGGATGGCCTCGTACGAGCGCCATGTCCGGCGCCATCTTCGACGGAACTCCCCATGTGCTCCGCACACTGCTCTTCTGCGAGTGGGTAAGCGATACCTGCCTGCGCATGATCCAAAACGACAAGGACTGGGCTCACCTGCACACCTTGCGTGGGGTCATCTCGGCCTCGCGTAGTGGCGCCATCATCCCCGACCTCGCAAAGAAGCTACCGAGCGGCGAGCGCGCAACTGCGGCTCACGAGATGCGCACGTACTTGTACTGGCTCGCGTGGGCCGGAATGCGCGATCGCGGCATCGCGCAATCTCTGGTCGATGTCGCGCACGTGCATCGGAGCACGCAGTGGAAGATCTCGGCCACCGGCGTGGCAAGCAACCCCAAGTTCAGCTCCTTTCCCCATCCGGCCCTGGGTGCGACGCCGGACGCCGATGGACATTTGATCAACTTCATGTTCTCGGCCGAGGAACAAGCGGCACTCGTCGCGTACTTCGACATGTACGCGCTGGGGCTCGACTTCGAAGCGGAGAGTAAGCGTGTCGAGCAATCTTGGCCGCAGGTTTTGGAGCGGTCTGGCTGGGTCTTCTCGAACGTAAGCAAGCGCCTGTCTTCTGTGTCGCACATCGCGATGATGCGCGCGCTGGCGGTACACGTACCCAAGAGCTCTGCGCGGCGTGACCTAGCCGAACGTTACTTCCGGACGTGTGCCCAGCTCGACGTGCGCTTCTGGAAGCATCCCGAGGTCGGGGTTGCCACGCAATCCTTCTGGGATGGATTCAAGCCGTACATGGTTTGGCTCGCCGAGGACGCCGGTCTGCTTGCTGAAGTGCTCGTAACCGCCCTCGAGCCTCACCTGCGAGCTTATCGCAACTGTACGGCCGCCGAACTGGAGCCGGTGGTGCAGTACTTCTTCCGCTATCACCTCACGCTCTCCGATCAGCCCGTCAGTCGAACACTGCCGGAGTTGAACGCCCGACTCAAGCTCGAGAAAATTGACGCAGGCGAGGCGGTCATCGCAACGCTCACGACCCGGCAGGGGACGACGGAGCTCGCACGGTTGAAGCTGTTGACGCGACTTCCTGCGGCCGGTGAAGACCGAGTCTTCGCTCCCGTCGGGAGGCCGTTCGAAGAGGAGCACGTCGCTCGCTTCAAAGCCGCGCGGAAGAAGGCCACGCGTCAGTTCACTGCGGTCGAACAGACCGTGAGGATTCCGGACGTGGATGCCCTGCAAACATTTCCAAAGAAGCTCGCGGTGTTCGCGGCGGTGGTCAAGACGTCGCTCGTGATGAAGGCGCTGATCGATGCGAACCTGGCGGCGGACTTGCAGATCGCCGGCGAAGTCGACGCAGGTTTGTTTCTTAGTCTTACCCAGGAGACGCTCGCTGCCGTCGGACCGACGACCGACCTCATCGCGTACGTCCGCGATGAGAGGCAGTACGGGGGCGCCAACGATTGGCTCGTCCGCGGGGGCAATCGCTTCGTCAAGGCAGGCCTCGCGCTGGAGGCGCTGCGCGGCGTGGTTGCGGGCGTGACTACGCTCGCGACTCTGTTGCCACACGAAACGCGCGAGCGTTTGGGCGCCACCGGGACGACAGACCTCGACCGGTATCTGAGAGATCGCGAGTCGTTCGCCGCGCTGGTCGAGACGACGAAGGGCATCGTGCAAGTCGGCGTCGGTGCGGCGCAGCTATGCGTGCTGGGCGGAGCGACGACTCTCGCCGGTGTGGCACTGAGTCAGGTGATCGGCGTCGGTCTGGTCGCCGTCGCTCTGATGGACGTGGTCATCTACGTCGATACGGGCGGCAGCAGCCCGGTGCAAGAGTTCAAGGATGGCGTGAACCTCGCGTTGAAGCGTCAGTTCTCGCAAGCTCCGTCGGCCCTTGGGTCGTCGAAAGGACGCGAGCACGTGTGCATGCTCGCGCGTCGGCTAGGAGCACTCAACGCCTTGGCGAAGGCGAGTTAGCGTATCAGGCTCAACGCGGCGCGTAGGCACACCGAAAGCCCGTCTGATCGTCTCCGTACACGCGGTCACCAGGCTGACGGTGGGTGGCGGGCGCCATGCGCTCGTCGAGAGAGGCCCAGGAACCGCCGCGGACCGTGCGATAGTGGACCTCTTCCTTTCCATCGTCCGGCCCCGTGGGATCGATGTCAGGTTGCGGCGTATGCACTCCGTATTCGTCTCGGACCCATTCGCCGAGGCTCCCGGCCATGTCCTCGAGACCTAGATAGCTTCGACCTTTCGGATGCGATCCGACGTCCATCTCCCTCGGAATCGAGAGGTCTCCTCTCCAGTGCCAGTGCTCCAAGGTTGGCGGCTCGTTGCCCCACGCATAGAGCCTACCGTCTGGGTAGCGCGCAGCATGCTCCCACTCCGCTTCGGTGGGCAGTCGTCCGCCGCGCCAGCGGCAGTACTTGTCCGCGTCGGCCCAATCGACGAATGCCTTCGGAAGCTTCCTCATGGCTTCAGGGTACGGCCCGTGTTGCCAGCCGCAGACCTTTGCGGCGCCGCAAGCGTCGTATGCTCCGTACGTGACCTCGGTTCGATCCATGCAGTACGACTTGGTCAGCGTTACCGTGCGTGGCTTGAGCTGCCACGTCACCCACGTTTTCTCGGTGCCCTCCGTCCCCATCACGAACGTGCCGGCCGGCACGAACACCGAGCCCTGTGGGCACTCGGTCTTGGCGCACCCGCAAAGCACGAGGGCTCCGGCGAGCAGGGAGCTGATCAGCCGAACACGCATCCCCGGAACGTAGGCCAGGAGCTCGTCGGTCGCCCCCCGGTCACGCGCCGATCACCGCTGTGGGTGAAGGAGTGACTGGGCTGCTCGACTCGCGCCGCCGCCCACGATGCGGCGCGAGAGGGCAGCCGCGCGATCGCGCACGGCGGGCTGCAGGCACACGCGTAGCTGCTCGATGCCCGTGGCGCCGATGCCGAGTTCGCGTACTCGTTGGGCGTAGTAGTACTGGTCGAACATGTGCGGGACGATCAGCTGCGGGGTCCCGGCGAGTGCGGCGGCGTGGGTCGGCGCCGCCGTGGTGGACCACTGCGGCTACGCGAGGGAAGAGCGCGGCGTGTTGGACGTCGTCGATCGCGATCCAGTCGTCGCTGAGGGCGCCGGCGTCGAGGGCGGCCCAGCCGCGGGAGATGATCGCGAGGCGGCCCAGGGCGCGTGCGGCCTCGAGCAGCGGGCTCCGGTGCGGCCGACCATGCTGCCGAAGCCGAAGTACACGGGTGGCTCGCCGGCCGCGAGGAAGCGCTCGAGCTCGTCGGGCAGAGGCGTGTTCGTACGCAGGAACCACGCGCCGGTTTGCTCGACGGGACCCGGTGCGAGCGTGGGATCGGCGCTCAGCCACGGATCGCTGGCGAACATGTGCCGCCGCACGTCGCTCACCGGCGCGAGCTTCAGCGCGGCGCGGCCCTCGTTGAGCGCTGCGCAAAAGACGTCGTTGAAGCTGCGCTCGTCCTGGCTCCACAAGAGCCGTAGGTGATGGCGCCTTTGCGAGGGCGACGCGTACGCACGCGGCTTCACCCACTCGGAGCTGTTGAGAGGCGGGTGCTCACGCGTGGGAAACGTCGCCGGACAGAACGCCACGAAGCGATAGCGCGCGCCCACCGACTCCGCGATCGAACGCGCCGCGATCGCGAGCGCGCCTCCGCCGACGACGATGTCGCAGTCGCGCGCGGCAGTGGGCAGGACCTCGAACTGCGTGCGCACCATCATGCCGCCCATCATGCGCCGCTGCGCGAGTGGAGGTTTGCCAGGCGGGCGTGGCGGCGCGGCGCGGCTCAGCTTCTCGACGTCGGGTCCGATCGGCACGAACTCCACGCCGAACGACTCCGCGAAGCTCGCAAAGTTCGGCGGCGCGCACAGCCTTATTGCGTGCCGTAACGCGCGCAGTTCCAGGGCGAGCGCAAGCAGCGGCTGAACCTCCCCACGCGACCCGATGGTGAACAGGAGCGCGCATCAGGGCTTCACGCGGATCACCACGGTGCCGGCCACGAAGTCGTGGATCGCGCGCTTGCGGTCGTTGGACAACATCGTGAACAGGTCGGCCCACACCCAGGCGCCCTGCGTGAGTCGGATCGCCTTATGCAAGCGCGTCTCCAGCTCGTGCATACGCTGGCCGAGCTGCAGCCACGACATGTCGCCGAGCTCCGTCTGCGGGATCTGCATCACCACGTGGAGCCCCGCGAGCTCGCGGGCGAGGCCGAGCGGGAAGCTGATCGCGATCCGGTAGAGCGCTGCGGCCCACGTCACCGGCGTGCCGTCCGCCATCACCACGCGCAGCCCCAGCGCGAGCTTGCCCGGCGTGCCTCCGTAGCGGTGCACCAGGTAGACCTCGAGCGCGGCCGCGGCGAGCTTGGTGGCTAGGGACTGCGCGACGAACGATCCCCAATTGACGGGTGCGAGCACATAGATCGCGAGATCGACCGCCGCGACTAGCGTGCCGTCGATCCACATCGCCATCAGGCGCCGCCAGAAGCCGGCGTAGGGGAGGTCGGGAGAAGGCATGCGTCGAGGTTTCTAGTGGTGGGGAAGTGGGCGTGCAACGCGGATAGGAGCCGTTAAGGTTCGCTTGCTATCCCTGCTTATGCGTTGGATCGTGCTCGGGTTGTCGATGTGGTGCGCGACTGCATCGGCGCAGATCAGTCCACCGGGCCTCGGGGAGGCCGAGACCGCGACCTGGGTCGCGGCGGGCGTTCGTCAGCAGCTCGACGCGCGGCGTGCGTCGATGACGTACGCGGGTGCAGGGGCCGTGAACGAGCACCTCGAGCTGCCGAACGAACCCGCGATCCTGGTGGTCAACGAAGAGCTCTACGACAAGTTCGCCGAGCACTGGGTGTACTCGCTCGCGCTCAGCTACCGGCGACAGAACGAGTACTCGCTGCACGAGGCCGTTGAGCGTCGCCAGGAAGTGCGCTTCTACGGGCGCCTCTCGAACGTGCTCCAGGCAGGTCGGCTGAAGCTCTCCTCGACGTTTCGCCCCGAGCTGCGAACCTTTTACACCACGTCGTTCGCGCCCGACGACGAGCCCTTGCAGCTCCGCTTTCGTGTACGCGAGCAGCTCGCCGTGCGTCTGGACACGAACGGCGTGCATCACGTAATCGGCAGCGCCGAGGTGCTGAGCTCGATCGCGAAGGCGCGCCGCTGGGGCGAGCTCGCCTACCGCGAGTCGCGCTTCTGTCTGTACTACTCACTCGATCGCGAGCAGTGGCCGGTGGTGTTGAACGTGGGCTACATGAACGACCTGATCGGTCGTGGCAGCGCGGTCGCGGACGTGCACTACCTGGCGTTCGACGTCACTTGGGAGAACCCGTTCGGCAAGCCGCACGGCTGATCACCTCTTGGTCACGATCGCGACCGTCGTCGGTTGCTGCACGCCGGTGACAGGGGTGCCGGTCTGCGTGAGCTTGCCGTCGTTGCCGATCGCGAACGTCACCAGGTTGTTCTCGTTTTGGTTGGCTGCGATCAGCCAGCGCCCGGACGCGTCGATGGCGAAGCCACGCGGCGTCTTGCCGCCGCTTGGCGTGCGGTCGAGCAGCGTGATCTTGCCGTCGCTCTCGACCGTGAACACCACGATCTGATCCGCGCCGCGGTTGGATACGTACAGGAACTTCTGGTTCGGGTGCAGCAGCGCGTGCGCGCCCGTGTTCTCGTCCTCGAAGTCCTCGGGCAGCGTGTCCTCGCGGTCGATCTGCTTGAGCAACCCGTTGGTGATCGAGTAGGCCTCGACCGAGCTGTCGTTCTCGAACATCACGTAGGCGAACTGGCCGCTGCTCGCGACTGCGATCATGCGCGGTCCATCGCCCGCCGTACTGAGGTTCGCTCCCTTGGTGACCTGGCTGGTCGCCTTGTTGACGCTGAGCTGGCCGATGACGTCGAGGCCCTTGTTGGGCGCCCACGCGTAGCTGCCGTCGGGGCTGAAGGCGGACGAGTGCGTGTTGGCGCTGGCGCCAAACTGAATCGTGCTGGCTGCGGCGCCGAGCTTCTCGTCGTTCGTGATTGGGAACGAGACCAGTCGCCCTTTTTCATAGTCGGCGGCGAGCAGAGTCTTGCCGTCGGGGCTGATCGCAGCATGCACGAAGCCGCCACCGTCCGGGTCGCTCCGCTTGTCGAGCTTGGTGGGGATGCCGCTCGTGGCATCGAGCGTGGCGATGGTGATGCCGGGCGCGCTGCGGTCTTCGTTCGTCAGGTAGAGCAGGGTGCCCGCCTGGTTGGCCGCGATGAACGACGGCTGAACGCCGAACGCCGTGCTCGTGTTGACCGGCGTGAGCGCACCGGTCGCACCGCTGAACGCGAACGTCTTGAAGGGGTAATCGCCGTTGCCCCAGCCACCGACGTACACGAAGCTGTCCGAGGCTGCGACCGGCTGCGACGCATCGCCCGCGTCCGTGCCGCCACTGTCACTCTGTGCGTCTCTCGAAAGGTTGGCGTCGCCGCCCGAGCTGCTGTCCATCGTGGCTCCATCGCGGGCTGCATCGATCGAGGCATCCCGCGTATTCGTCGCGGCGTCTCGTTCGTCGGCCGGCTCTCGTCCCGACGAGCTGTTGCAGGCTGCGAGCGCGAGCGAGAGCGAGATCCACGAGAGCCGAACGTTCATGCCCCAAGGCTGCCACGAGCCCGCTTCACGAACAATCGCGCCTACGCACGCGAGGGCAGGATCGCGCGCAACGCGGCCAACAGCGCCTCGGTCGCGTCCGGTCTCGCGACCACACGCAGGCAGCCGTCCGGGAGCGAGGTTAGCTCGAGCCCGCGCTCCGCGAGCGCCGCCGCGAGGTCGAACGCGGGCGGCGGAGCCTCGGGCGCGGCTTCTTCTTCGACCTCGGGCTCGTCGTCGTCACTCCCAGCGTGCGCGGTGTCGAGCTCGAGGCCGTCGAGCAGCGAGCCGCTGCGCTCGAAGGAGACCGCGTCGCTCGTGCCGTCGAAGACCGCGTCGAACAGCGCCCCCTTGCTCGCGAGCAGCTGCGCGATGCGGCCCTCGAGCCCGTCCTCGCAAACCAGGTTGTAGACGTCGATCGGCAGGCCCTGTCCGAGCCGGTGGATACGCCCGATGCGCTGCTCCAGCACGGCCGGGTTCCACGGCAGCTCGAGGTTGATGCAGCAGCTCGCCGCGCGCTGCAGGTTGAGGCCCACGCCGCCAGCGTCGCTCAAGAACATCACCGCGACCTGCGGGTCGTCGTGCAGCTCCTGCACCGCGCGGTCACGTTGCGCCGCCGACTCGGCGCCGGTGAAGAACACCGCGCGCTGCTCGCCGAGCACATCGCGGACGGCCCACTCCGCCAGCCGCAGCATGCCGCGCCACTGGCTGAACACGACCACCTTGCGACCCTGGCCGAGCACGATCTGCTCGATCAGCCCGCGCAGCGCGACGAGCTTGGGCGCGAACAAGCCCTCCAACAAGGCCGGCGTCGGTGCCTCGTGCTCGATGCGCGGCCACTGCTCCTCGAACTGCAGCTGCGCCATACCGTTGCAGATCATGCGCTGACGCGTGAGCAGCTTCATCAGCTGCATGAACTCGCCGCCACTCAGGCCGCGGCGCGCGCGGCGCTGGGCGAGCTGCGCGATCGGGCGCTTGAGCTCGTCGTGCGCTTCTTGCTGCGGCTCGCTGAGCGGCACTGGCACCACCGTGTCCACGCGCGGTGGTAGCTGCGTGAGCACGTCCCTGCGCACGCGGCGCAGCATGTGTGGAGCGAGCCGAGCGCGCAGCTGATCGAGGTTGCGCATGCCCTTCAGCCCGCGCTCACCCTCCACGCCGAACGCCGGCGTCAGCCGCCACTTGGGCTCCAGGGCGACGTCGTCGACGAAGTCCATGATCGACGCCAGCTCGTCGAGCTTGTTCTCCAGCGGCGTGCCCGTGAGCACGAGCCGATAGTTCGGCGACAGCGCCTTCACGTAGGCCGCCGACTTGGTCGCCCAATTCTTGATCCGCTGCGCCTCGTCGAGCACCACCAGCTGTGGATCGAAGCGCTGCACGCCGTCGAGGTCGCGCACCAGCTGTTCGTAGCCGAGCAGCAGGAAGCCCGGCTTGCGCGCGTCGTAGGCGCGATAACGCTCCTTCGGCGTGCCCTCGACGACCGTGAGCGGCGCGCTGGTGATCGCGTCCCACTCGCGCTTCCATTGCGCCTTGAGCGCGAGCGGCACGATCAGCAGGCCGCGCTCGATGCGCCCGCTCGCGAACAAGCCATGGCAACACGCGACGGCCTGCGTGGTCTTGCCCAGGCCGATGTCGTCGGCGAGCAGCAAGCGACCACACGCGAAGAAGCGCTCCACGCCCTCGCGCTGGTATGGGTAGAGATCGCGCGCGAGCTGCGGCAACGACGCGAGCGCTTCGGACATGCGCGCGCGGTTGAAGGCACCGCGCTCGGCGCGCTCGCGCTCCTCGGCCAGCAGCGTGCGAACTGCGGGCTCACGCTCGACCGGCGATGCTTCGAGCGCATGGATGAAGGCAACGCGGTCGTCGAGCGCGCGCGCATCCGGACGATAGTGGTCCGCAGACGGCACGAAGCCCGGCAGCGCGATCGACGCGCTCAGCCGCGCGAGCCGATCGAGCTCCCCCTGCGGCGCCCATCGCAGCGGGGCAGGCGCGAGCTGGCCAAGTTGCGCCAGATCGATCTCGTTCAATACGGTCAGCCCGTGCTTGCACAGCCCCAACGCGCTGCGCACGAAGTCCGCGCAGCTACAGCTCGTCGCGAGCGGCGACAGCGACAGCACCACCGTCTCGTACGGCCGCGGCCCCGCCTGCTTCTTGCGCGCTGGCGCCGCCGCCGTGCGATACGTCCCGAGCACGCCGTGCTTCGGGCGCTCGGTCACCGCCAGCTGGTCGCGCTGCGCAAACTTGAACCGCCGCGCCAGCGCCTGCATCGCCGCCCGCCGCAGCTGCGCGTCCGGCTCCGGGATCATCGCCAGCAAGTGCCGCGCGATCAGCTCCGGCGGCAGCTCCCCAAACAACCCACGCGCCAGCCCGGTGAGCTGCTGCAGCCAGTCCTCGCGCTCCCCACCACCCACATCCGCGCGCATGCTCCTGCGTACGCAGTCAGCCGCACGCCGTCAACGCTCGGCGCGACTCTCGTCGGTGCCGCACGCGCTGTGTGCGATCGCTGGTGCCCCGGCGAGTCTGGGCTAGACCACCCCGAGATGGGCTCGACGCCCCCGCGTCTTGACCGAACAGCTCGAACACCCCTCTGTTTATCGCTAGCAACCCGCGTTGCCTACCGACCGATAGCGACGCGTGGCCGAGAGAACAGCAACGGAGCACGCGATGCGTCAGCACGAGGCGCCCCAGAGGGCGGCACCGAACACGGCGACTTGTTGGTATCTGGGACCGGTGATTGGCCTGTTGGTCGGACTCGGTGCCTGCTCCGAGCCGGAGTGCCAAAAGGACGAACGAAAGGTTGGCAACCGCTGCGTGGAGATTGGTCGGGCACGCGAGGGCGGCGCCGAGACAGGCGAAGAAGAGGGGGAGACGCGCGATCGAGACGGTTCGACCCGCGCCTCGGACGCCCGCGCGAGCGCAGCCGATGCTTCCGAGCGGGATGAGCGCTCCGACGCTGAAGTCGTCGCGGCACCCGATGCTGCGAGCTCGCCAGCAGCGTGCGTGCCCGTTGCCGAGACCTGCGACGGTGCCGACAACGACTGCGACGGCGCGGTCGACGAGGGAGTCACGAACGCCTGCGGCGGCTGCGACGTGATCGAGCCCAGTCACGCGCCGAGCCTGCCTTGTGATAATGGAGGACAAGGCCCGTGCGCGAAGCCGGGAACCTGGCTGTGCCTCGCCGGAACGACCACATGCAGCGCGCCAGACCCCACGCCTTCGTCGGAGGTCTGCGACAACAAGGACAACGACTGCGATGGCGTCGTCGACGACGGCATCACGAAGAACAGTTGCGGTGGTTGCTCAACGCTGTCGCACGCGAAAAACGATACTTGCGACAATGGCCTCGAGGGCGAGTGCCGGGTCACGGGCGCCTACACTTGCAGCAGCGACGCTGAAGCCGTCGCCTGCAACGCTCCTCCGAAGGCTGGCTCCGCCGAAGTGTGCGACGGCAAAGA
>DASUME010000756.1:0-7787 GCA_036277895.1 Polyangiales bacterium | reverse complement strand
ACACCCATCACCAGCACGCGCTCGGGCACCGAGCCACCCTCCGCGCGGTACTTCATCACCGTCTGGTTGAGCGCGTTGCGAAACAGCAGCGGCCGCGCCACCGCCCCGTCGGCGCCCTCGCTCAGCGTGCGCGCGAGCTCGCACACCTTGTTGCGCACGATGCACACGTCGCAGAAGTTGTGGTCGAAGTGCAGCAGCACGCTGGCCGCGCCGGGCTCCCCGGGTGACACGAACGCGAGCAGCCCATCGAGCGCCGCGGCACCCACCGCGAGCTCACGCGGCGGCAGCTGCGCGAGCGTGAACGGCGCCAGCGCCTGCTCGATCGCGTGGTCAGGCACCGCGGCCGCCAGCACGCTGAACTCGCCGGCCGTCGCGCTCACGCCGGCGTCCTGGTAGTCGATCACCGCCTCGTCGATCGGGAACGGCAGCAGCGGGTCGAGCTCGAAGGGCAGCACCTCCGCGACGCGCTTCTTGGTGGCCTGCGGAAGCTGCACCGTGCGCAGCGAGACGCGCGCGCCGTCGATCACCGAGACGATCGAGTCGGGCGGCTCGGGCAGCTGGCCGACCAGGTCGCGCAGCGCCGCCTGCACCAGCTCGTCGCGCGGCGAGTCCTCCGTCAGCGGTAGGATCTCCGCCTCCAGATAGCGCTCGACCGCCAGCGAACGCAGGCTGGTGCGGATCAGGGCGCCTCGAATGCTGCGTGCGCCGATGTCGATGCCGAGAGTCGTGGCCATGGGTCCTCAGTCGAGACGATAGTACGCAAAGACGCCGAGCGGCGGGGGCTTGCCCGCGTTCGGCTTGGGTGGAGTCCACTTGGGGTCGGTGTTGATCACCGTCCGAATACGGCGCTGGGCGCTGCCGGCCTTGCCGGTGACCTCGAGCGTGAACACGTAGCCAGTGGTGGTGAACGCCTTCTTGAAGCCCGGCTCGATGTTCGGGTTGGTCAGCACCGGTGGCTTGAACATCAAGCTGCCGGCCGCGCCACCGCCGAACAGCATGCCCATGCCGCCGCCCGCGCCATCGCCGCCGAACATCTTCTTGAGCTGGGTGTAGATGCCGTCCTTGCCCAGCACGAAGTTCGTGAAGTCGCCCGGCCGCGAGAAGATCGGCAGCTGGCCCTGCGTGATGGTGCGGATCGTCATCAGCAGCTGCACGAACTTCATCGGCTCCTGGCCGCTCGGGTCGTTGCACAGCAGCTGATCGCGGATCTCCTCCATCGTGCACACGCGCGACAGCAGCAACATCGGGTCGGCTTCGTTGGGGTTGAGCCGCGAGCCGCCCCAGACCGTGACCTGGCGCGAGTCGGGGTCATCGACGTCCGGCTCGATGAAGGTGGCCCAGATGTCGTCGCTCATGCCGCGCACCAGGCGCAGCTCCTCGAGCGTGTCGAAGGGCGCGTTCTTGATCATGTAGGGCTCGGGTAGCCCGCGGTAGAACTCGTTGTCCTCGGCGCCGCCCGCCTTCATCACGTGCATCAGCGGATCGAACTCGCCGCGCGCCTGATCCTCGTCCCACCAGTCGATGATGTTCGCGATCATGTCGAAGCGCGTGGTCAGCCGGCCCTTCTGGTCGTACTGCGTGAACAGCGGGTCGTACTTGTTGGGGCTCGGCAGGTAGCCGCCGAACAGCCCGTACAGCTGCGTCGACACGTGCGCCTGGCTGACCGCCAGGTCCTGCATGCGCGGGTCGTTCAGGTTGATCTTGCCGCTCTCGTTGCAGGCCTTGACCTCGAACGAGCCGATCTGATCGCCGAGGCCCTTGGAGTTCTCGACGTCGATGCCGGTGTCGAGCAGGTCGATCTTGGCCGCCTCGAAGTCCGCGAACGGGCGCAGCAGCGCATTGGCCATGCGCCACATCGGGAGCTGCGGTGGCGGCCGCCCGCCGGTCACCATCGAGAACATCGGCGCCAGCATCTGGCGCACGTTCTTCTCCTGGCCGATCAGCATGCGCGTCAGGTTGACGCCGCTCTTGGCCATGAACTCCGCGCGCAGCTGATCGCGCTGCGCGGTGGCGGCGCTGAAGCTCATGCCGGTGGTCTCGTGCAGGTCGGTGACCAGGATCGCGAGCATGGTGAGCGCGATCAGCGCCATCAACAGCGCGAACCCTTGCTCCTGCTTCCTGCGAACCTTGCGCCGCACCGTCAGTACCTCGCGTGGTTCATCGCCCAGGTCATGGGCAAGCTGGCGCGGGTGACGAAGGTCTCCTTGTCGCGCTCGTTGGCGATCCCCGGCACGGTGATCGAGATCTTGACCTGCGCGGGCAGGCGGTTCTGCTGCCCCACGCCTTCCACCGCATCCCAGCTCTTCTGCCACTCCCAGTTCACCGGATCGAGGTACTCCAGATCGAACTCCAGCACGTCCGAGAGCATGATCTCGACGCGGCCACCCTCGTTGGGCTCGTCGTCGATGCGCACCGACATGCGGCGCGCCAGCACGTGGCCCTTGCCGTCCGGCGCGTCGGTCACGAAGTACGACAGCTCGTTCTGGTCCGACTCCTTGGCGTCGCGGAACACGCGCATGTGCGAGACCGACGTGAAGTCGATGCGATCGCCGAAGCCGCTGTCCTTGCCCACGAAGGTGGTGCGCTGGCCCTGCAGCGAGGGCGTCAGGTTGAGGTGCACGGACATGTAAGCCATCGACAGCTCGCGCACCATGCGCTCCATCGCCATCGACAGCTCGTGGTAGCGGTTGAGCTGCCGGTCGAGCGTGGTCTTGGCGCGCGAGGTCTGCGCGAACCCGCTGTACACCAGCGTGCCGACGGCGGCGAGGATGGTCATCGCCACCATCACCTCGATGATCGTCATGCCCGCGGTGCGCCGCTTCATCGCGTCGTCCCAGTAGTGGTGGGAGTGGTGGTGGTGGACGGCGTGCTGACCGGGTTGGGGGTGCTGCCCGAGACGCCGGCGTCGTCGTCGCCGAGGTCCGGCAAGATCAGCTGATTCTCGGTGACGATGTACTGCACGATGTCGAAGTTCACCTCGCGCGCACCCTCCTTCCACTTCACGACCACCTGCGCGCGCCGTACGCCTTCCTCGATCACGGGCTTCATGAGCGGGAACGCGAAGTTCATCACGATGCCCTCGATCATGCCGTTCTGGCTGGCCCGGTACTGCTTGGCGCCACCGTCGGCCTCCGTGAAGCCAAACCCGCTCTCGCTGCTGCTATTCCGGGCGTTGCCGGAGAGCAGGTTCGCCACCGCGCCCTCGCCGCCGGCCTGGCCCTGCTTGCTCAGCTCGGCCATCGAGTCGAGCACGCCCTTGCGTCCGCTGCCGCCGCGCGAAGACGTGCCGCTGCCGCTGAGCTTGTCGCCCACGTCCTTGTCATCCTGCTCGTCGCTCAGGTCCGGCAGCTTGATGCGCTCGACCTTCCACTCGCACTCGTAGCCGTCCTTCTCGCCGTCCTCGCAGCACTCGTCGCGGCCCTCGAGCAACTCGCCCGGCCAGCCTTCCTTCGCGATCTTCTCCTCGATCTCGGCCATCTTGCAGCGCGCGAGCAGCGTCGCCACGGTACTGGTGCGCGCCTTCTGCGCCATCCGGATCGCGCCCGCCTCGCTGGCGAACAACGCGCTGAGCCCGACGGCCAGGATAACGACCGCGACCATGACCTCGAGGATCGTAAAGCCGGCGCGCTTCATGAGCCGCGGTCCTCGACTTCGGTCGCGTCTTCGTTGCGCTTGGTAGGGTCGTCCATCAGCGTCTCCGGCTCGTAGGGCGTGTTGCGGATCGTGCCGCGGCCCGTGAGCGGATGGATCTCCACCGAGTAGATGATGTTGTCGCGGTCGTGCAGCTGGACCACCGCGTGCTGGGTCTGCCCGTTCGAGAAGTAGAACAGGTCGACCTTGCCCTCGACCTTCGGCTTCGCCTCGTGCGCCACGATCAGCTTGGCGATGCCGACGCCGTCGCCGATCGGCTGTGTCTTGAAGCGCTCCACCGGCTTGCCGCTGGCCGAGCTGATCGGGCTGAACGGGGAGGGCGGCAGGGTGAGCACGTCCGGCTTCTCCACCTTTTGCTTGGCGGCTTCCCACGGGTCGATGCCCGCGCCGCTGCCGTCGTCGACGGGCGCGCGGTCTTCCGGGTTGCGATCCTTGTCTTCCTCGGCAGCGCGGTCGGCGTCTTCACGCATCTTGGCGTCGCTGCGCACGAGCGTGACGCGGCCGTGCGCTTCACTCACCGCGTAGGTGTCGTTGTCGAGGTCGAACGTCACGCGCACGGTGGTGCTCTGGGTCAGCGCGCGGTGGTACGCGTAGCGCGACAGCGACGCGATGCGCACGCAGGCGCTCTGGAGCGAGGTCTTGCTCAGCGCTCCCAGCCCGTACGAGGCAGCGCTGGCGCCGATGGCGATGATCACCACCACCACCATCATCTCGATGATGGTTACGCCCTCGCTCGACCGTCTCCGCGCGCGTTGCCGCACATCGTCCTTACTTCTTCTGCTTGGGGATGTCGTCGGCGGTCTCGAGCTCGCCGTCCGGTCCCGCAGACTTGACGGAGATGTCCGTGCCGTCGCACTCGATCACGAAGTCGTGATCCCATGGGTCCTTGGTCGCGGTGCTCTTGTCGATCTGCTTGTCGTCGAGCAGCTCCTGCATCGTCGCGCACTCGGCGTTGTTGGTCGCGATGTACAGCTGCACCGCGTTGCGCACCGTGTTCACCGCGGTCTCGGTCTGGCGGATCTTCGCCTTCTCGAGCTGCGGCAACACCGCCATGCCCACGCCGGTGGCGACCAGCGCCATGATCACGACCACGATCATGATCTCGATCAGCGTCATGCCCGCGCGGCGAGCCCTGGCTCGGCGCTTGGCGATCTCAAGTGAAGTTTGCATATCGCTCATGATCGGGGTCCTCTTATTCGTGCTCGCGCAGCCCTTCGGGCCCGCTCGCCTTCACATCACGTTGTCATCGTCGAGGAACGAGCTGTTGGGTCCAGCGCTCAAGACTTCGATCTCCGTGCGCTCGCCGCTCAGGCAGCGCAGAGACGGCGCGCGGCTCCAGGCGTCGAGCGGGGGCTCGCCGAGGTAGTGCGTGCCGCTCTTGGGCGGGTGCACCAGCTCGTTGACGTCTTCCGGGCAGCGCCCGAGATCGGCCAGGAACGCGCGCGTGGCCCGCTCCACCTCCGCCAGCGTAGCGCGCGTGGAGCGCTCGTCCGCGCGCCTGCTGCCGAGCGTGTGCGCCGTGTACACGAAGCTCCCGATCAGCAGCGCCGCCAGCACGGGCAAGAAGCGCCGCTTGGACAGGAACAACCGGAACGGACGCTGGCCACGCTCCCACGGCAGCGGCAAACGAGGTCCCCGGCGGATGGTGCTACGCGGCATCGTTCATCCCCCCACGAACTCGTTCATCTGCATCAGCGGCACCAGGATCGCCGCCGTGATGCCGCCGTTGATGCCGCCCATGACCACGATCATCAGCGGCTCGAGCAGGCTCGTCATCGCCGCCACCTGCTTGTCGACCTGATCGTCGTAGGCGTCGGCCACGTTCTCCAGCATCGCCTCCAGCTCGCCCGAGCGCTCGCCGATCGCGATCATGTGCGTGACGATGGGCGGGAAGCGCTTGCTCTGCGCGAGCGGCTTGGCGATCGACTCACCCTCGCGGATCGACTCGCGCGCGTCGGCCACCACGCGCATCAGCTCGGTGTTCACCAGCACGTTGCGCGTGATGTCGAGCGCGCCGAGCACCGGCACGCCGCTCGCCAGCAGCGTGGACAGCGTGCGCGCGAAGCGGGCACAGGCGACCTTGGTGGTCAGCGCGCCGATCAGCGGCAACCTGAGCATCATCAGGTCCCAGTTCTTGCGGCCCTTCTCCGTGCTCAGCCAGCGTCGGAAGCCGTACCAGCTGCCCACCGCGGCGCCGATCAGCAGAAACCACCAGTCGACGAACATGTCGCTGACGAACATCAACAGCCGCGTGTACCAGGGCAGCACCTGGCCGAAGTCCTCGAAGATGGCGGTCACCTGCGGCACCACCACGGTCATCATCACCGTGACCACGCCGAGGCTCATCACCATCATCACGATCGGGTAGGCGAGCGCGCTGGTGACCTTGCTCTTCAGGCGCGCCTGCGCCTCCAGCACGTCCGCCAGGCGCGCCAGCACCGCGTCCAGGTTGCCGGCCACCTCACCCGCGGCGACCATGTTCACGAACAGGTCGCTGAAGATCTTCGGGTGCGCGCGCAGCGCATCGTTGAAGGCGATACCTTCGTTGACCTTGTCGCGCGTGTTGGTCAGCGCGTTGCGCAGGTCTTCCTTGTCTGCCTGCTCGATCAGCGCGTCGAGCGCCTCGACCAGCGGGATGCCCGCCTTCAGCAGCGTCGCCAGCTGGCGCGTCACCAGCGCGATGTCGGTCTGCGAGACGCCGCCGAAGAAGCGCTTGAAGTTGATGTTGCGCGCGTCGCGCTTGGCGGCGGTCGACTCCTCCTCGAGCTTGGTGACCAGCACGCCCTTGCGCCGCAGCGCCGAGCGCAGGGCCTTGGGACTGTCGGCATCGTCGATGCCCTTGACGTCCTTGCCGGAAGCGTTGATACCGCGCCACGCGTAGACCGACATGACTTACTCCAGGTCGCCCGCTTGCGTCGCCGCGAGCACTTCCTCGACCGAGGTCACCCCGAACACGACCTGGCGCGCACCGTCTTGACGCAACGTGCGCATGCCGCCGCGCATTCCCGCGCGCGCGATCGTGGTCGAGTCGGAGTTGTTGTTGATCTCCTTGCGCACCTCTTCGGTCACCACGAGCAGCTCGTAGATCCCGATTCGGCCGCGGTACCCCGTCTGCGCACACGCGTCGCAGCCCTTGGGCTTGTAGAAGCTCGGTCGCTTGGACAGCTTCGCGCCCAGGATCTTCTCCGCGCTCTCGAACGACTCGCGGTCCTCGGCGCTGGGCGGCGGCGGCGGCAGGCTGCCCGGGATGGGCGGAAAGCTGCTCGGATCGATGCCGAGCGAGCGCAGGTCCTCGTCGCTCGCCAGGTGCGGCTGGCGGCACTTGGGGCACAGCTTGCGCACCAGCCGCTGCGCGAGCACCGCCATCAGCGACGACGAGATGTGGAACGGTTGCACGCCCATCTCGACCAGGCGCGTGACGGCGCCGGCGGCATCGTTCGTGTGCAGCGTGCTGAGCACCAAGTGGCCGGTCAGCGACGCGTGGATCGCGATCTCCGCCGTCTCGTGATCGCGGATCTCGCCGACCATGATGATGTCGGGGTCCTGACGTAGGAAGCTGCGCAAGCCCGAGGCGAACGTGAGCCCGATCTTCGGCTGCACGTGCACCTGGCCGATGCCCTTGAGCTCGTACTCGACCGGATCTTCGACGGTCAGGATGTTCACGTCCGGCTGGTTGACCTTGTTCAGGCACGCGTAGAGCGTGGTGGTCTTGCCGGAGCCTGTGGGCCCGGTGACCAGGATGATCCCGTTCGGCCGCGTGATCAGGTGCTCCATGGTGGAGAGCTGATCCGGGTCGAAGCCGAGATCCGTCAGGTCGAGCAGGATGTTTTCCTTGTCGAGCAGACGCATCACGATCCGCTCGCCCTTGGCGGTGGGCACCGTGCTGACGCGTACGTCGATCAGCTTGCCCTGGATCTTCTTGGTGATGCGGCCGTCCTGCGGCAGGCGCTTCTCGGCGATGTTCAGCCCGGCCTCGATCTTCACGCGCGCGACGATGCTGGGCAGGAAGCCCTTGTGCGCGTGCTTGACCGGGTAGAGGTCGCCGTCGATGCGGTTGCGCACCACCACTTCCTTGTCGGTCGGCTCGATGTGAATGTCCGACGCGCGGTCGCGCACCGCGTTGTAGAAGAGGTTGT
>DASUME010000755.1:0-5380 GCA_036277895.1 Polyangiales bacterium | reverse complement strand
TGCCGCAGGGGCCGGCGCGGCTCGGAACGCGGCACTACGATGCGTTCCTCGCGCGTTGAACGTGTGCCAACGCGCCAATCGCGGCCCGACACGCTCGATCTTGGTAATGCAGCCTCCCCATCGGCGAGCCCCGACGACTCGTCGCGAAACCGGCCTGCTAACCCGCCGACCCCATGCAGACGCGCAGCACAGGCACGAGGCGAGAGGTCGGACCCCTGCTCAGACTGGCCGTGCCTAGCGTCATCGCGCAGCTCGGGCAGGTGATGCTGGGCGTCGTCGATGCCGCCGTCGCCAGCCGCATCAGCGTGCACGCGCTCGACGCGGTCACGCTCGGTAGCGTGTGGATGGTGGGGACCATGATGCCGCTGGCCGGAATCGTCATGGGACTCGGCTCCCTGGTGAGCCAGGGCCACGGGGCAGGGCGCCAGGACGAGCTGGGGCTGGCCTTGCAGCGTGCGCTGCTGCTCGCGGTCGCGCTCTCGTTCGCCGTGGGCGCGTGTTGGCTGAACACGGAGCGTGGCTTGTTGTGGCTCGGGCAGGACCCAGAGCTCGCGCACGCGGCAGGGGGCTACGTGCGCGCGCAGCTGTTCAGCGCGCCGTGCTACCTGATCTACAGCGCGCTGACCACCTACCTCAGCTCACGCGGCATCGTGCGCATCGGCATCGTCACGATGGTGGTCGCCAATCTGTTCAACGCGCTGGCGGCATACAGCCTCGCGCTCGGTCAGTTCGGCCTGCCGGCGCTCGGGATTCAGGGCGCCGCGCTCGCTACCGGGCTCACGGAGCTGCTGCTCCCGTGCGTCACCGCGGCGCTGATCGTGCGCTTGAACCTGCACGCGAACGCGTGGATCCCGTGGGGCCTTCGCGTGCTCGACCGCGCCGCGATGCTGCGCCAGCTGAAGCTCGGCATCCCCACCGGCGTGACGATCGCCCTCGAGCTGTGGGCCTTCCAGCTGGGGACCATCCTCGCGGGCCGCATCGACCACATCGCGCTGGGCGCGCACGCGATCGCGCTCAACATCGCGTCGATGTCGTTCATGGTGCCGCTCGGCTTCTCGATCGGGACGTCCACCCACGTCGGGCAGTTGATCGGCGCAGGCGAGCGAGACCGCGCCCAGAACGCCGCGCACACCGCGTTGCAGCTGCTCGCGCTGTACGCCATCGCGGCGGGCTCTCTGTTCGTGGGTGCGCGCGAGTTCCTGCCGGGCCTGTACTCGCGCGACCCCAACATCGTGCGCGCGGTCGCCTCGGTGTTGCCCATCGCCGGCGCGTTTCAGCTCTTCGACGGTCTGCAGGCCGCCGGCTCGGGGATCATGCGCGGCATGGGCCGGCCGCACGTGACGGCCATGTTCAACCTGGTCGGCTACTTCGCGATCGGCATTCCTCTAGCGTCCTACCTGGGCTTGCACACCACGCTGGGCCTGTGCGGGATCTGGATCGGCTACGCCGCCGGGCTTGCCTTCGTCGCCGCAGGCCTGGTCAGCGCCGTGCTGCTGCGCGGCCCGCGCACTGCGTCTTTGCTCCTGGCGCCCGCGGAGCCTACAGCTCACGGCTAGCGGACCGGGGCTCTCCAGGTGAGAGCCTCACGGTGCGACCAGCGCGAGGCCTAGCGCATTCAGGGCGAGTGCAATCCATCCGGGACGCAGGCACGGTGACGATCGGGAGTGCGTGTCGGTGGACACGATCGACGAGCTGTGCGACATGTGCGCCTCGCGACATGAGTAGCGGGCGGCTCTTGAGTTCGGGCCGCGACTGACCGATACGACAGCAGGCAGAACCTAAGTTGCTAGGCCGCGCGCGGTCCCTCGGCCTCGTGCGCCAAACGCCAGTCGTGCACGACGGCGAGAGCCGTTGCGTACGCACAACCCACTCGGCGCGCGATCTCGGCGGGCGTGGCGTCAGGCGTCTCGTCCAACGCCGCCCAGACGTCGGCGCGATAGTTCGCGCCGAGCTGCACCCGACGCAGGTACAGGGGATGGCGGCGGGCGAGCAGAGCCGGTGGGTCCACGTCCTCGACGCGCGAGCGCAGCAGCTTCGCGTAGACGCGCAGCGACGTGCCCGTGAATCGAGGGTCTTCGCCCCCACGCTGAATCTGCAACGTGGTGATCGCCGCATCGTCCAAGTCGAGGGGTTCTCCCTCGTGCAGACGCGTTAGGGATCTCCATCGCGCGTCCTCGCGTCCCAACCACGCCCCGACCGCCGACCACCACGCGTGTTCGAGCGGAGTTGCGCATAGCTCCTGCGCAAAGCGCACAAGGCGCGGCACGTTCACGCGGGCACCGTGGACCTCAAGCCAGGCCACCACCACGCCGAGGACGCGGTAGTCGCGAGGAAGCGCCTCTGCCACCGCGGACACCAGCGTCAGCTCGAGATCGGCTGGCAGGCGTGCCGAGGGTGCGCCGAGCCGAAGGCCGATGCCCCGCATCGCCTCATACAGCGCGTCGCCGCGCAGCTTCGTCGGCGTCGACCTAGAGAACGACATCGTAGCCAAGCTCCTGAGCGAGGCGCACCAGGTACCGACGCGCGAGCGGCACCCAGTACGACTCGCGAGAATCTACGTTGCCCTCGTACTGCGCGACGAAAGGCCACGCGCGCTCGAGCTCGGCGCGCGTCGGCTCAAGCGCGACGCAGTCGGCGAAGTCGACCCCGCGGTCCACGAGCGCCACCAACTTCGTGCACAGCAGGTCCTGCCGTTCGAGCGTACGCAGACGCAGCGCCTGCCCTTGGTAGGCCCACCGCAGCCGCGTGCGCCAGCCCTCCGGCAGGCAGCCAGGCACGCCCACGAAGTCGTGCGCGCGACTGTTGAGCCAATCCGATCGCAGACCACGCGGCACGGCGAACGCACGTGCGGCCGCCAAGACGGCTTCCGGGATCTGCGGGTCGAGCACGTCGCAGTCGTCCGTCGGACGCTGGATGACGCCGAGCAGATGCAGCGCAGCGCCGCCGAGCACCACGGCCTCGAACGTGAGGCCCGCGGCGACCAGGTGTTGGTCGAATGCCGGGATGATCTCGGAGGGCTGCACGGTGTCATTATTACCGACACCAAGGCGCGCCGCAAGGGTCGGCTTTCGGCTGCGCAGCTGGGCGGGTGGGAAGGTGGGAAGGTGGGAAGCGCCGCCTCGCGGCGCCGCGGCGGTGCGGAACCCCTCTCGTAGACTTCTGAAACATCGGACACAGCACGCCGGTAACCGATTGTGATCATGCACTAAAAAGACGGAATCGCTTGACCGCGGATCTCGCAAGGATCACCGTCGAGGCATGGCTCTCGCGCAACTGTCGCTCTGTTGGGACGCCGCCCTCGAGGGCCGCGCGCACGCCGCCCACCGGGCCCTCCAGCTTGGCCTTGAGGGGGCCGGCGGGGCGGCGCAGGTGGCCGCGATCGCGAATCGACTCACGCCCCGTCGGCACGGCGGCCCAATCGACCGCCCAAGGGGTGTCACTTCCAGATCGCAGAAGATGGATTTTGTGACTTGATACGTGATACACGTAAATAGATCCAGCTGTTTGAGACCGAGCAGCGACACCGATGTGGTTCGCCTGAACGTCCAGCTGTCCAACGGCCGGCGCGCCGATTCGGTCGACTTCAAAGGGGCGCAGGTCGGCACCGCCGACCGTCCTACGCCCCCCCTCCCAAGCCGCTCTCAGCCCTGGCCGCCACCGCGCCATTGATACTTGAGAAGCGAGACCGGGGCGTCCTTGGGGAGCGGCGAGAGGCGCTGAGGGGCCGTCGTCGATAAGTTGCGGTAGCGAAGAAGAGGTCCGCAGCCGCAGTCTCGTCGACGCAGCTGACGGCACTAGCCGCGCGCGGTTCGCGCGGTAGGTAGTGCGTCGCCTCCGCGACTGCCCGCCAGCAGCTATAAGTCCCCTGACAGCTCGCCTCCAAGGAGGTTCTCCTTGAGCCACTTTGACCCCCGGTCATTGAATCCAAACCGCGCACCCTCGCCCGTTAGCTTCGGCCCTGCGTCTTGCACTTGGTGACGAAGCCTGGTCGTTTGTGTCCTTACGCACTCATCCGACGTTCGGATGCCGGGTCGACAGCGGTCAAGCGCCACGACGGTCCGAGGCGGCGATTAGAGTAGTCAAAGCTGCGAACGCATCGCCAGCGCTCCCACGCGCCCTACAACGAATGGTCGCCGTGCTCGCTCGGAAGCCAGATCGCGAGATTTGCGAGGCCGACGGCCCGGGCAGTCTCCATCACGCTCCGCCTCCGTTGCGATCGGGGAAGCGACGTGTCGAAGACACCAAAGAGCAGGGCTCGGTCGGCACTGCAAATCATCCCACTCGGAGGGGACATGTTTCGGAAGTCACCAAAGCGATGGCTCGAGGAGCCAAAAGACCTACCCGCGCACGTGATCCAAGGGATGCGGGAGATGGCGAACGTGACGCCGCCCGCGGCGGAGTTAAGACAGATGGCCGCGGAGCTGCGTACGCGCGTCGCGACGCTGGAAGCGGTGCCTGCCCCTGCTGCTTGTGGCGACCCGACCGTCCCTCCCTGCAACCCAGCTCACCCTGCGCAGGTAAGTGTTTGCCCTGAGCCTTGTGATAGAGGAACGCGGCGATAAGGCGGCCGTTGCGACGAGGGCAGCTCCTGGTGACGTGGTAGTAACGCCTCGGCCACCGCTTCGCGATACCACGCCCGGGGGTTCACGCTGGGCCCACGTTCGCCAACGGCCGTCGCTGCGGCCCGCTTCCAGCAAGATCGCCTCCACCACCTTCCCAAGGCGGCACCCCTCGACCTATCGCTTAGCTCCGTGTGATGGGCCCCGCGTGCACGGACGATCGCCCGTGTCGCTCATCCCACGTCGCTGAGGTTCTGCTCTGCCGTAGCGCGAGGGTGTTACTCCGTAGAAAGTCTTCAACTCGCGAGTGAGATGCGCTTGGTCGCTGAACCCCATGCATCCGGAGACCGACGATGGTCTTCTTCCGCTGCGCAATGCATCGAGTGCATGACTCGCGCGCACGGCGCGCGCGTATGTACCCGGAGACACCCCCAACGCGTTTGTGAAACTTCTTGTAAGGTGCCACTTGCTCATACCAACAAGGTCTGCGGCTTGGCTGAGCGAAAACGGCTGTTGCCAGCATGCTTTGATGTGCCTCAAGGTCCACGCTACTTCACGCGAATGTACGGCGCGCACGCGCTCAAGTCTGGGTCGCCATAGCGGAAGTTAGTTCAAGCAGGAGGTGCTGCATACGCTGCTCGTGACGGTTCCGCTGGAGCTGGTTTGCGCGCAAGTCCTTTGTGAAGAGACCGAGGTTGAGCATGAACGACTCATTCTCGACGAGTCCGGAACGCAGCGGATGCTTCAGCTCTACGCATTGCGAAGCGACCAGCTCGGCAGGAACGTGTAGCGCGGTCCATGTAAATCGCTGCCCGGTCGGA